>JAEZVA010000060.1 GCA_023443315.1 Bacillota bacterium
ACTGTCATATGCAAGGAGGTGCGCCGATGCCTAATATTAAATCCGCAAAGAAACGAGTTAAGGTTACTCAGGTTAAGTATGCCCGTAACAAGGCGCTTAAGAGCAGCCTTAAGACCATCATCAAGAATGCCGACGCTGCAGTTGCCGCGAACGCAGAGAATAAGGATTCAGCGGTAAGGCTTGCGGTAAAAAAGATCGATCAGGCCTGCGCGAAGGGCTTGCTGCATAAGAATACTGCTGCAAGAAAAAAGTCCGGTCTTGTAACTAAGCTAAACAAGGTTGGCTAACCTCTTTTTATCCATATTTGTTCAAAACAAAGCAGCTTCCTTTAACAAAAGGTGCTGCTTTTTGTTATTGTGATGATCGAGAGCCACCATTATTGACAAGCCCTATCGCTTACGGTATGATTAACCTGAAATTTTATGATTTCGTATTAGTCGGCACGATTGATGTTTTGCCAATAGTACGGTGTAGCCTGACGGTGGCTTTTTAGCAATTGGTGCTGACTGCCGTAATCGTCATCCGGCGTGCCAAAGAAAGGACGCGAACACCATTATGAGTAAGAATAACGCTATGCGCAACCTGTTTACCCTCATCGGTGTGATTACCGTTGTAGCCACCACCGTTTTCTTTGTACTTCGTTACCTCGACAACCGCGCACACGAAGAGAAATGGAAGGATTACTTTGAGTGCGGTATCTCGTAGACCGCGGTCAAAGGAAGCAACAGGCAGGTAGCCTTCTGTTTAAAAAATCAAGCGATGGAGACGCGCGATGAAAACACCCGGTAAATGGCAGTTTTTTCTGCTTAACACACGGCCCGAAGAAGGGTTTACCAGGGATATTGCGAGCAAAATCGTACGCACATTGGAACTAAGCGTCCCATTTGTGCTTGCTTATGTGGTTTACAGCATCACCCGTCTGCTTTCCCTGCGTGTCTTTGAACAAGCGGAAAAGCAGCTGGTTCTGGTGCATTGGTGGTATGCCCTTTTATCGGCGGCTGTACTTATCGTCGCGATCGTTTTTGGTCGTAACGTCCGACGTCATGCAACAAAGATGCTATCCATCTCGATAGCGTACAGCATTCTTTCCTGCCTATGGGCGGTGCTTTGCGTTTATCTTTCGCTTGACCGCTCTGACGACGCTACGGTTTATTATGTGGCAATCGTCACCATTGCGTCACTGAGCTACCTAAGACCCTTCGCATCGCTTGTACTTTTTTCTAGCAGCGAGGCACTGCTACTAACCCTTGCCGTCTCGGCAAAGGTTCCCCCCGAAAGCCTAATCGAGTACGCGATCGTGTCTACCATCATCACCGCCCTGTCGCTTATTATCTCCTATGCAAGGTACGCCAGCGCACGAACGGTATATTCCACACATCGTGCCGCTGTAGCAAAGCAAAAGGAGATTGAAGAGATTAACCGCAAGCTGCGGGTGCTGGTACACACCGACGACCTGACCGGTCTATACAACCGCCGGTTTTTGGACGATTTTTTGCCCAGCATCTGGAACGGCGCCATCGACAGCCACACGCCCCTTGCCTTTTTGATGCTGGATATTGACAATTTTAAAAAGTTAAACGACAGCGACGGACATCAGGCGGGCGACCGCTGCATCGTTCGCATTGCGCAGGTGCTTGCCCAGCAGACCGACCGCGGGCGGGATTATGTACTGCGTTACGGCGGCGAAGAATTTGTCGTTATTATGGTGGGCGTTACACTCGAGCAGGCGATACAAACCGCCGAGCAGCTTCGCGCCGAGGTTGAGGGGCTGAAGATTCCAAATCGCGCCTCCTCACTTTCTGCTTCTGTTACCATCAGCATAGGGGTTTACCACGCCGTGCCCAGTACGGACTGTTCGTCTCGCCGCTTTTTCAGCCGTGCGGATGAGGCGATGTACGAAGCCAAGCGCGCGGGCAAAAACCGCGTCGTGGCGTTTTGCCAAAGCCCCGAACACCCGCCCGGTCATTACGAACGCGTACCGGTTTAACAAGAATATTTTCGCCTCGGGTACATACCCGGGGCGTTTTTTATGCGGTTTGGAGGAAACCATATACTATATTGGTGCGAAAAGACCCCGTTTTAAATATGCTTAGTTTCTTGTATGTTCTGTAAAAAAAATATGAACTCCCTTGACAGTCAGCACATTCAGTTGTACTATAAGAATTGTTAGCACTCTTGATAATCGAGTGCTAAAATTACGGTCAATCCAAGTGAGGTGAGCAGGAATGGAGCTGGACGCGAGAAAGCAAAAGGTGCTTTGCGCCATTATAGAAAGCTATATCGAAACGGGCGAGCCCGTCGGTTCGCGTACCCTTGCCGAGCATTTTGGCATGTCGGTATCCTCCGCCACCCTGCGCAACGAGATGGCGGCACTTTCGGATATGGGATACCTAGAGCAGCCGCATACCTCGGCGGGACGTGTGCCCTCTCACCTGGGCTTTCGCTTCTATATCGACCGGCTGATGAACAAAAAGCCGCTGACCGAAGACGAAAAGCAGAGTATTGATGAGTTGTTCCGCGACGCCGAGCCAAACCCCAGCGCAATTTTAGAGGAAGCTGGGCAGGTTTTGGCAAGCAAAACCGGCTGTGCCGCCATCAGCACCACCCCCACCACCCTTGGCGGTGGCACTGCGCACATCGAGCTGGTGCCCACGGGGCGTAAGCTGTATCTGCTGCTATTTTTAACCTCTGCGGGCGTTGTGAAGCACAAGGTGTGCCGCATTGAGTTTGAGGTAAGCAGCGAAGCGGTTTTGCGGTTTGTGCGCATGATTAACGATCGCATTGAATCGGTGGCGGTTGAGGAGATTACCCCCGCGTTTATTCAAACCCTTGCCGCAAGCATGGGCGAATACGCGCTGAGCTTTTCTCCGATTATCTTTGCCCTGTATGAGCTTGCGCGCGAGGCGTGCTCGGGCGAATTGATTGTAGAAGGACAAAATAACCTGTTATTATACAGCGAGCTGGTTACCGCTGCCAGAGATCTTCTGGGCTTTTTGTCCCGCGAGGATGAGCTTTTAAACCTGCTCTCCCACGGTAGTGCCCCCCTTGCATTGGGCGGTAACTCAATGAACGTTTTGCTTGGCAAGGAGCTCAAAATGAGCGAGCTCTCTGATATCGGCATCATCGTCACGCGTTACCGTTTTGGTAAAGACGCGGGCGGCGCCATCGGGGTTTTGGGCCCCGCGCGCATTGATTATGCCAAGATTATTCCCTATATCGAATACCTCGCGCTGGGGTTGGGCAGGCTGTTAAACGATACGTTTGACGAGTCTTAAATCAGTCTTTGCCCCCAAGCGTTACAACACCAAAGGAGGAACCCAAACGATGACCGATACAGCCCAGCACAACCAGCCTGCCCCCGAGCAGGAGGCGGCGTGCGACACGGTCCCGCACAAGGACAAGGAAGAAAAGAGCAAAAAGAACAAGGCGGGCACAAAGGATGCGGCACAGCTTGCAAAACAGCTAGAAGAGGCCGAGACCTACGCGCAAAAGCAGGAGGAGCAACTAAAGGAACTCAACAACCGCCTGCTGCGCACCATGGCGGAGTATGACAACTTCCGCAAGCGCTCCCAGAAGGAGAAGGATTTGATCTTCCCCGAGGCGATCAAGACAGCTTCGGAGACCCTGCTGCCGGTGCTTGATAACTTTGAGCGTGCGCTGGATGCCCCAACAACCGACGAGGAATTTAAAAAGGGCGTTGCGATGATCTTTACGATGATGCAGGAGTCGTTTAAAAAGCTGGGCGTGGAGGAGATTGACGCCCTAAACCAGCCCTTTAACCCCGAGCTACACAACGCCGTGATGCACGTAGAGGACGAAGCATTGCCGGAAAGCACGGTATGTGAGGTTTTTGCAAAGGGCTACAAGCTTGGCGACCTTGTCATCCGTCACGCGATGGTTAAGGTGGCGAATTAACTCGATTTAACCATTGTTTGCAGCATAACATTCTGCCTTTTTTGTTTGCGACAGTATATAGATTTGATTATTTTGGGAGGATTATATTATGGGTAAAATTATCGGTATAGACCTTGGCACAACCAACTCCTGCGTTTCGGTGATGGAGGGCGGCGAGCCCGTTGTTATTGCCAACGCCGAGGGTGCGCGCACAACCCCGTCGGTCGTGGCGTTTTCCAAATCTGGCGAGCGCATGGTTGGTCAGGTTGCAAAGCGTCAGGCCATTACAAACCCCGACCGCACCATTGCGTCGATTAAGCGCAAGATGGGCACCAGCGAAAAGGTGACGATTGACGGTCGTGGCTACACCCCGCAGGAGATCTCTGCCATGGTGCTGCAAAAGCTCAAGGCGGACGCAGAGGGCTATCTTGGCGAGACGATTAGCGAGGCGGTTATTACCGTACCCGCATACTTCACCGACGCACAGCGTCAGGCGACCAAGGATGCGGGCAAGATCGCCGGTCTTGAGGTGAAGCGCATCATCAACGAGCCTACGGCTGCGGCACTTGCCTACGGCATTGACAAAGAGAATGACCAGAAGGTTATGGTATACGACTTAGGCGGCGGTACGTTTGACGTTTCGATTATCGAGATGGGCGACGGCGTACAAGAGGTGCTTGCCACAGCGGGTAACAACAACCTGGGTGGCGACGATTTTGACGAGCGCGTCATCAAGTACCTTGCTGCAGAGTTTAAAAAGGACAGCGGCATCGACCTTTCTGCCGACAAGATGGCGATGCAGCGCTTGAAAGAGGCTGCCGAGAAGGCAAAGATCGAGCTTTCGGGCGTTACCTCCTCCTCCATCAACCTGCCGTTTATCACGGCGGACGCCTCGGGACCCAAGCACCTTGACGTTACACTGACCCGCGCGAAGTTCAACGAGCTGACTGCCGACCTTGTAGAGGCAACCGTCGGTCCCGTGCGCCAGGCGCTGAAGGACTCGGGTCTTGACCCCTCTCAGCTTGACAAGGTTCTGCTTGTGGGTGGTTCTACCCGCATCCCCGCTGTACAGGATGCTGTAAAACGTCTGACCGGCAAGGATCCGTTTAAGGGCATTAACCCCGACGAGTGCGTTGCGGTGGGTGCCGCGCTGCAGGCGGGTGTTCTGGGCGGCGAGGTAAAGGGGCTGCTGCTGCTTGACGTAACCCCCCTGTCTCTGGGCATCGAGACCTTGGGCGGCGTTTCCACCAAGGTAATTGAGCGCAATACCACCATTCCCTCTAAAAAATCGCAGGTGTTCTCCACCGCCGCAGACAGCCAGACCTCGGTAGAGGTTCATGTTCTGCAGGGCGAGCGCGAGTTTGCTAAGGATAACAAGACCCTCGGGTTGTTTCGCCTTGACGGCATTCCGCCAGCACCCAGAGGTGTGCCGCAGATTGAGGTAACCTTTGACATCGACGCAAACGGCATTGTTCACGTTTCGGCAAAGGACCTTGGCACCGGCAAGGAGCAGCACATCACCATCACCGCGTCTACCAACATGAACAAGGACGACATCGACAAGGCGGTTAAAGAAGCCGAGCAGTTTGCCGCCGAGGATAAGAAGATGCGCGAGGCCCTTGACATCCGCAACGGCGCAGACCAGATGGTCTACCAGTCCGAAAAGACGATTACCGACCTTGGCGATAAGCTAGAAGCCGCCGACAAGAGCGAGCTTGAGACGAAGATTGCCGCGCTAAAAGAGGCGCTCAAGGGCGATAACCTTGACGACATCAAGGCAAAGCAGGAGGACCTGCAGAAGAAGTTCTACGAGGTATCGTCCAAGGTGTACCAGCAGGCTGCCCCACAGGACGGCGCACCCGGTGCCGCACCCGGACCCGACCCCGCAGGCGCAAACGGCGACCCCGTTGTAGACGCCGAGTACCGCGAGGTTGACGACAACAAATAATTCTCAGCTTTAATAACCTTACCAAGGGCGGGAGCCATCCCGCCCTTGCCTTTGGTTTTTGTGCTGTTTTTACCCGAGAACTGTATTATTTAGTGCGGCGGTATGATATAATTCGAAAGGCGACTTTGGCTGTATTGGATACGGTCGCTATTACATTTGCAACTTCCCTGGGAAAGGATTGATAACCTTGCCTGACAAGAGAGACTATTACGAGGTCTTAGGGGTGTCTAAGGGCTGCACCGAGGACGAGATGAAAAAGGCGTACCGTGTGCTCGCCAAGAAATATCACCCTGATTTAAACCCGAATGATAAAGAAGCGGAAGCCAAGTTTAAAGAGGCCAACGAGGCGTACGAGGTCTTAAGCGATGCCGATAAACGCCGCAAGTACGACCAGTTTGGTCACGCGGGGGTAGACCCCAGCTACGGCGGTGGCGGCGCATACGGCGGCGCGGGCATGGATTTTGGCGATCTTGGCGACATCTTCGAAAGCTTTTTTGGCGGGGGGATGGGCGGTAGCTCGCGCACCCGCAACCCCAATGCCCCGCAACGCGGCGGCGATATCCGAATGGGGCTTTCTATCTCGTTTATGGAGGCGGCTAAGGGATGCCGCAAAGAGATTGAGGTCGCACGGTACGAGCAGTGCGACGAGTGCACAGGCTCCGGCTCCGAAAAGGGCAGCTCGCCAGAGACCTGCTCCGAATGCGGTGGCAGCGGTCAGGTGCGCACCTCGCAGCGCACGATGTTTGGCGTAATACAGAGCACCAAGACCTGTCCGCGATGCAACGGACGCGGTAAGCTAATTAAAAAGCCGTGCCCAAAATGCGGCGGCGCGGGGCGGCTTCGCCGGGCACGCAAGCTCGAGATTGCCATACCCGCCGGAATTGACGACGGGCAGACGTTTGCAATTCGCGGTCAGGGTGACAACGGGCTTAACGGTGGACCTCCCGGCGACGTGAACGTCACCGTTACCGTTCGTCCCGATGCACTATTTGAGCGCGACGGCTACAATGTTTGGTGCGACATCCCCATCACCTTTACACAAGCGGCACTGGGTGCTAAGATCGTTGTGCCCACCATCGACGGAAAGGTAGAGTACGAGGTTCCTGCCGGTACGCAGTCGGGCACTGTGTTCCGCTTAAAGAACAAGGGCATTACCGCAATTAATGCGCGAAGCCGCGGCGACCAGTATGTGCGCGTAACCGTTGAGGTGCCGCGCAACCTAAACAACAAGCAAAAGAACGCCCTTAAGGATTTTGAGTCGCTGCTGAGCGACGACGGAAACTACGAAAAGCGCAAGAGCTTTTTTGATAAGCTAAAGGATTGGGTAAACGAGTAGCCCCATACAACATAACATCCCAAAACGCAGAGCACATAATGCTCTGCGTTTTCTTTGTGTCTGGTTTATGCTTCCTACTGTTTGTGTATAATCTGCCTTTACTGCGAAATACTACAAACATGCTTTTTCATATTCTTCTAAAAAGGGCGGTTGTCTCTTGTTTCGAGAGTATTTAGACCAATTAGCCGCGTGGCTGATGAAAAAACAAAACGCGGGGTCTCCACACCCCGAGCAAGGCAATACCCCGAGTGCTCCCAAACAGTCGCTAAAAGAAAACATGACCCTCATAAAGGGCATTCTGGGCGACAGCAACGACGTGATTTATCGCGAGTTTTCGTTTGGTCAGGGGCATACCTGCAGCGCGGGGATTGTTTATATTGACGGACTTACAAACACCAAGCTGATTAACGAGTGCATCATCGAGCCGATGATGTACCGTTCTCAACAGCTACCGCTTAATCAAAACGGCGCACCTCTAACACTCGACGACATCGAGCGTTCATTTGTAACTATTGCTGAAACCAAGCAGTCGGACATTATCGAAGACGTGGTGGACGGAGTTTTGTCCGGCGACACGGTACTTTTTGTAGACGGTATAAGCAAGGTGCTTGTTATGAGCACACGCGGCTGGGAGAAACGCGGTATCGAGGAGCCCGGCAACGAAACCACCATCAAGGGTCCGCGCGAGGGCTTCTCCGAAAGCCTGCGAACCAACACCTCATTGCTGCGCCGCAAGATGAAAAACCCCGACCTTGCGTTTGAATCGGTTATTATCGGCAGAAAGACACGTACCACCGTCATGCTGTGCTATATCAAGGGGCTTGCAAGCGATTCGGTGCTAACTGAGCTGCGCACGCGGCTTGGCAAGGTAAGCACCGACAGTATTCTGTCCGCAGGCATGCTCGAGCAGTCTATCTCAGGTAACCCTTATTCCCCTTTCAGCACCATGAATAACAGCGAAAAGCCCGACGTAGTGGCTGGCAGGCTGCTTGAGGGGCGGGTTGCCATTATCATAGACGGTACGCCGTTTGTTATGACGGTGCCCATGTTCTTTATGGAAAGCTTTCAAACCTCTGAGGACTATAACATCAGCCCCTTCTTTTCATCCTTTCTTCGTTTGCTGCGCTATATCTCGTTTTCTATCAGCGTTTTAGCTCCCGCGGTCTATGTGGCACTGACGACCTTTCATCAAGAGCTGATCCCGACACCGCTTCTCTACTCCATGACCATCGCGCGTGAGGGTGTACCGTTCCCCGCCGTAATCGAGGCGCTTATTTTGTTGCTTGCATTTGAAATCATTCGCGAAGCGGGCATTCGTCTGCCGCGTCCGGTGGGGCAGGCCATCAGCATCGTCGGCGCGCTGGTTATGGGGCAATCTGCCGTTGCTGCAGGGCTTGTGAGTGCACCACTCGTCATTATGGTTGCCATTACCGCCGTAGCAAACTTTGTTGTGCCGATGCAGGCGGATGCGGCAACGCTGATGCGCTATATTTTACTAATTTTGGGCGCGTGGATGGGTGGTGTAGGAATTGTAACGGGGCTATTGATGATACTGATTCATCTATCGGGGATTCGTTCGTTCGGCGTACCCTTCCTATCACCCTATGCGCCGCTACAGCCAAGCGATCTAAAGGATAGCTTTATACGCCTACCCATGTGGATGATGATACGTCGCCCCGCGATGCTAGCCAAGAACGACCAAAAGCGGGCGGATATTGTTTTGCCCGACAACAACGACAAGCAGAACAAGGCTAATAACAGCAATAATTAACGGAAAGGCGAAAACACAATGCTTAGAAATATGCTGCGACTGGCCGCCGGGGTATTGTGTCTGATGCTTCTAGTCGGCTGCTGGAACCACCGCGAGCTAAACGAGCTTGGAATTGTACTTGCCGTGGGGCTAGACCAAGGCAGAACGCCGGATGAAATCAGTATGACGGTGCAGGTTGAAAATACCGCCATGCCATCTGGCGGCGGTGCCGGCGGGGGTGGCGGCGGTGGCGGCGGTGGGGACCAAAAGGCATACGTGAACATCAGGAACTATGGAACCGAGGTTTTTTCCATTATCCGTGACTATAACAGCGTCATGACCCGCAAGCTGTATTTTCCACACACACTGGTAATTATTTTAGGGGAAGATGTAGCAAAATCGGGGCTTAACCGCTACCTTGACTTTTTTTTACGCGACCCTGAGTTACGAATGACCGTGCGCTTAATGGTGGTCAAGGGCACTGCATACGACGCCTTAAACCAACAACCCTATCTGGAGCAGGCTCCTGCAATCGATTTTACCCAGTTAATTGAGACCCAGCATCACAACACCTCTGAAACGCCAGATGTTGATCTGTTTGATTATTTAGTCGCACGCATCAGTCCCGGTCTTGTGCCGGTTGTTTCGATGATAGGGATAGAGAAAACGGATACGGGAACAACCAGCATCGTGGCGGGCTGTGCGGTGTTTGGCGACGGTCGTATGGTGGGCGAACTCAACGGTGTGCAGACCAGGGGAATGCAATGGATTACTGGAAAAGCAAAAAGTAGTATCGTTAATGTAAACGGCTCAGACGGCACGGTGGCAATCGAAATCTCACGTGTGAAAAGTAAGATTAAACCCATAATAAAAGAGGATGGCACACCGTCGGTTAAGGTCGAGATTGATGTTACTGGTAACCTTGGCTCCCAGCAGGGCGTTGTAAACCAGGCACAGCCTACCACTATGGAGTATCTAAAAGGGGAGCTCACCGACTATGTGCACGCGGAGGCATTGCTTGCGCTAAAGCTTGCACAGGAGATGCGTTCAGACATCTTCGGGTTCGGGCTAAAGTTTGCACGCTATCACCCAAAGGAATGGGAAAAGTATACCGATAACTGGTCTACCATTTTTTCAAAGCTTGATGTGGAAATAACGGTAAACAGTACGCTTAAAGGTACCGGCAAGTTGACCCAGCCTGCCCAACTTCAAAACAAATTCATCACTTGATTTTGCGTAAGGTTTGCCCGTATATTCCTGTACCATTCGGGCGTTAACTGAACTCACCTAAGATGGGATGGTGTAGCGTTTGGACTTTTTGTTTGCCGCACTAGTAATTGTTATTGCTGTGTTTGAGATCCCCCCATTAATTCAAAAACGTCTGTTTCGTGAGCTTGCTGTTTTTTTGGTTCTATTTGTATTCGGCTTAACCGTTACTGTACTGTTTGGCTTTGGCGTAAATCTGCCAAGCCCTATTATGGCAGCAAAGGGTCTGATTGAGGACGTGCTCAAAATAAGCTACCACTAATGCTTTGGGGGAGGGATGCTCGCATATGAAGATCGTCAAGCAAGGCATTACGTCAAGACAGTTGTTGTTCTCCGTTCTTGCGTTTGTTCAGGGTTCGTCGCTTCTGACCGCCTTTTTCTCGGATGTAATGGAGCAAAACAGCTGGATGGGTGTCATTATCGCGTACCTGATTGGTCTGCCCATCATGCTGATGTATCTGTTTATCCTGTCAAAGCATCCGGGCAAGGGTCTTATCGAGATAAACGACATCCTGTTTGGGCGGGTGCTCGGCAAGGTTTTTACGGCGCTGTATATCTTTTATTTTTTCTCGCTCATTGCACTCAATACCTATGATGTCTATTCGTTTATCATCGGCTACATGATGCCTGACACCCCCCCGCAGGTACTGGCGCTGCTGTTTGTTCTTATTCCTATTCTGCTTTCTCGCAAGGGTATGGACAGCATCGCGCGGCTCGCCGCACTGTTTGCCATTACACTGATCGTTAGCATGACGGTGTTTGTAATATTACAGATTAAAGATTTAAATCCCGAAAACCTGCTGCCATTTTTTAATATGCCCATGAAAAGCTTTGTTCAGGGCACGCATACCATCCTTGCTCTGCCCTATTGCGAGCTTGTTGTGTTTATGATGATCATCCCCATGATTGATAATCAAAAAACAGTCCGTAAACATTTTCTAACCGGGTACTCGTTAGGCGCACTGAATCTGTTGGCTATCGTTGTGTACGAGGTGCTGGTGCTCGGCAGCGCCATCGGTTATTTTGCATTGCCGGGCTTTGAGACGATTCGCATGATTAACCTGGGCAACATCATCAACCGTATGGATACGTTATACGCGCTAATGTTGTATGTGTTGCGGTTCTTTAAGGTCAGTGTTCTGCTGTATGTGTGCTCCCTTGCGGTTGCCCAGTCAACGGGGCTGACGCAGTACCGACCCATTGTTGCCATTATCGGGGTGCTGGCAGCACTGCTGTCGATTATTGCGCATGAATCCTCCGCAACCAACTTTGAGTGGGGCAAGAATACGGCTGCTGTTTACTCCTCCTTCTTTAACCTCCTGCTTCCCTTTATCGCCTTTGTTGTGTGTGTCATCCGCAGTGCGATTAAAGACCGAAAGCTCAAGCCTGCCACCGCTAAGACCTAGTAATGTTATTGGTATAAAGCTAAGACCCCCGCGAACGACCGTTCACGGGGGTCATGTTTTGATTTATGTTCTTACCACCGACGCGCCAAACGGCATAAGCGCTAGCTTTGCAAGCTTAAAGCACTGTTTACCAAACGGTATGCCGATGATGGTTACGCAAAAGATGCAACCAATAATAGCCGCCTCTATAGCGAGCGGAATGCCACCAATCAAAATCCATATGATGTTGAGCAAAAGCGAAACCGCCCCGCCACCGTATTGTACCTCCTTGCCAAACGGGAAAAAACCAACACTAGCAAACTTAAAGCACTGAACCCCAATCGGTATACCGATTATGGTAATGCACCATAAGACACCTTGTAGCACCCAACCCAGACCGATCCAAACCCCGCCAAATAAAAACCACAGTACATTACCGATACATCCCATTCGTCAACCCGCCTTTTGTCATGATAATATTCTTTGTTATTGTATTATATTTTCTACTTCTTATTGGTCGTTTCATACGGCCAATCAATGATTCCGCCAAAATCGTGAATCTGTGTATACCCCATCTGGGCAAGTTCTTTGGCAGCAAGTGCGCTGCGTCTACCGCTGCGGCAGTATACGAGGATTACGGCGTCCTTGTCCGTCAAAACCTCTTTCGCGCGGGCGGCAATCTCAGAATCGGGCAACAACACAGCACCTTTAATGTGCCCCTCGTCATACTCTTCCTGGGTTCTCACGTCTAGTATCACGCAGTCGGGGTTGTTGTCCATCATCTCTTTCGCCTGCTCGGGCGTTATGGTGTTTACGCTTGCGCTGTGGCTGTTCACCTGCTTGTCCTCCTTATTCGGCGTGTTTGCGGCTGGCGCGGCTTGTTCCTCCTGCAGCTCCAGTTTTACGGCGGTGACCTGTACGGGGTAGCTTTCCCGAATCTCGGGCAGTATGGTAAACCGCACCGTCTGCCCCACCAGCAGGTTAAAGCCAAACGGCTCAAGCTCCTCTGCGAAGCCGACGCTCGCGCGGTCACTCGACGCTAGATCGTCGGTTGTCACCAGCACGCCGTTTTCATAAATCTCCTCGATTACCCCGGTAAACTGAATCGTCTCCTGGTTTGTACAGCCAAAAAGCAGTACCATCGGCACCGCAAGCAGCAGTAATATTCGTTTCAAATCGTAGTCCTCCAATCTATTACGACATAAGCCGCCCTTTTTCTTCAGCTCTGTACTTATAGTGACCGTACGGCTGTGATTTTTTGCATTCGCTCCGCTTATTCTTGTTTTTGGCAGCCCTCACAATAGTAGATGCTGCCGCCAAGGTAGCTTTCTTTCTTTATCGCATGGCCGCACGTCGGGCAATAACCCTGCTCGGCCCCGGCGCGCAGGACGGTTTTGTACCCGCCTGCGTTCCCGTACAAATCCCGCTCGGTATCGCGTCCACCCGCTTCAGTCATGCGGTGCAGCACCTGTTTGACTGCATGATACAGCGCGTCCAACTCCGCATCGGTGAGCGTGCCCAGTTTGCGCTTGGGGTGCAGCCGTGCCCGCCACAGAATATCCTGCAGCGTTCCGTTACCCAGCCCCGGTATGCGCTGCTCGGTTGCCAAAAACGCCTTGACAGAGCTTTTTTCGCTGCCCTTGTACTCGCGCAACGAAGCAAAATACTGTGGAGTAAAGGCGTCGGATAGCGGCGAAGGCTTTTGGTGGGCACAACAGTAGTACGGGTTATTATTGTTGCCATCTTCAAACACGCCTATGCCCCCGTACATCCGCACCACCGCGTTCAGCGCACTGCCATCGTCAAACCGCAGGTAAAGCTGATGCCGCTCCGGCTCGGGCGCAGCCGGTTCATGGTACCGGGGCATCACGCCGTCTTGAAAGGATACAATCAGGTTTTCACACCGCATCTTCACATAGCCGCCTGCCGCATGGGCACCTGTTACGCGCCTGCCCGTAAGCAGACCAGAGAAACTGCTTGGGTCGCCTTCGAACCACATCATTTTATGAATGGTTTTGTTTGCAATCACCTTGTTAATGGTCTTACCCGTTAACTCCTGTGCAATCTGGCTTGCGAGTGTCGTAGTCTCTGGTAGCTCTAACATTCAGTCACCGCCTCTTCCTGTTTTATTTTGCTCAATGATACCAAAAGGAATATGACAAGGCGTGTCATATTCCCTTTGGTCCGTGTTTTATCAGCATCTCGCATAGAGTGCTTGCCAAGCGTTGTTTCAGGTCTTGGGGCTCAAGTAGCGTCACGCCACATCCATACGACATTATAAAGCCCATCGTCCAATCGTCTTTGGGCATAACGGCTGTTACGGTAAAGCTGCCATCGCTGTTCTTTTCTATCTGGCTTTCTTCAAACTCGTCGTACACCCGAAATGCCAGCCGCTCCTCAATCCGCATCCGCACTAGCTCCATCTCCTGTGCCCCAATGAACGACTCAGGAATAGGCTCGTCCCGCTCTACAGGCTCAAACGTTTCGCCTGTAATCATCGGGTTTTTGATGCGCCCTAGCTTAAACAGCCGCTGCGCCCCCCGTGTGCGGCAAAACGCAAGCAGATACCAGCCCTGCCCTTTAAACAACAGCCGGATTGGCTCGGCGGTTCTGTGCCTTCGCTCGCCGTTTGCATTATAGTAATCAAACGACAACACCTCACTGCTTAGTATGGCGTGCTTAATTAGTTCAAACCGGCTGCGGTCGTGCTCCTGCCCGCCCCAGTGCGAGAAGTCCACATCCAGCCATCGGATGCGCCGCTTGCCAAACAGTGCGGCAAGCTTAGTTAATACCGGCTCTGCATCAACGGCATCCAGCGCACCCGCGCTCTCGAGGCTTGCCAAGATGTCAATCTGCTCCTCTTTGGAGAGCAGGGAGCGGTCGAGCACAAAGTCCTCTAGCAATCGGATACCGCCGCCTCTGCCTCGGCAGGTATATATGGGTATCCCTGCGGCACTAAGCATGTCCACATCGCGGTACACCGTGCGCACCGACACCTCAAACCGGCTCGAAAACTCCCCTGCGGTTACGCTGCCGCGCTCCATTAACAGGTACACCATATCAAACAGTCGCCTCATCTGCACGGTGGGCACCTCCCTTTTAAATACAACGCGTCTGCTGCCGTCCGCCTATTGGCTTAAATCGGAACTGTTTGACGGAGAGGGTTCCCCGTTGCCGCCAAACAGGAGACTTAACTCCTTCATTGTTTCGTCCCTCGTGCTTCTGCCCGCAACGTAGTTTTGTAGTAAGATGCCGAGCGGCTGTTCAATGTCGTCTGGTCCTGCAAAGATCCACCACCCACTGGTATATTCCGTTATCATCGCGATGCCCGTGTCGATAGAAAGCTGGGTGTCTGGCATGTTTGCCCCCATGATAGGCGAAATCTGCTTTACGCGATCGGGTATCCACGTCTTTCCGTAATCAGACGTATAGAGCCAATCCAAGAATGCGAGGGTTTTCTCTCGCATGGGGGAGTCCTTATACACGCGGAAGGTGAGGTTGGAATCCACCGCAATCACACTTTTTTCGTCCAGTCGCGGAGCATATAGATACCCCAATCGGATATCAGGCGCACGGTCGAGTATCGTTTGCTCCGCCCAGATGCCCTGATGAATCATCGCAACCTGTCCGTCCGCAAAATCGATGCACTGCTGATCAAAACCCGATGCCATCGGGGTTTCTCCGCCGTAACGCGCCACAAGGTCGAGCACGTCAAGTGCAAATGAGACCTCAGGAAAATCGTATACCGATCCTTCGCCCGATCGAATGCGGTCAAACACCGCCTGATAGTCCCCGCCCCCTATGTCGCTGGCGGAGGGGTAAAAGGTCTGCGGTAGCACCCACCAATCGGCAAAGCCGGTGGAAAAGGGGGTGATCCCCGCGTTTTGCAGCTGTCTACACACCGCCTCGTAATCCTCAAGCGTTGTGGGTAGCTGTTGTATTCCCGCTTGCTCAAACAGGGTCTTGTTATAGATAAACGAGTGCGACTGCACAAGTAGCGGCACGCCCGTTACGCTGTCGCCCACCGTAACGCCTGCAAGCATGGCAGGCTCAATCCGCTTGATAAACGGCTCGGCTGACAGGTCGTAGACATAGTTTTTATAGACCCTGTTGTCGTTGTATGCGCTGGTGATAAAAAGGTCGGGCACTTCGCCTGCGTTAATCTTGGTTTTTAGCACCTGGATGTAGTCGTTTTGACGAATCTCCATCTGAATGCGAACGTCGGTTCGAAGGTTCTGGTAAACCCCTGCCATCTCATTAAACTGCTCGGTTAATTCGGGGCTGTTAAACAAAAAGTGAAGCACCTTTGGTTCGGGCTTTGCGGCATTCTCCTCTGGAGGTGAAATCCCTGCATCGGGCAGTGCGCAGCTTGTAAACAGAAACAACATTACCCCCATCACACACACCGCGGCGGCCGCTGTTTTAATATGTTTTATTATCCTCATTATCATACACCTCCGTTTCACCCAAGCGAAAAACTCTTTTTTACGATTGTTCTATTTTCAGTATATCTTTTTGTGCGTTTATTGTAAATTACTTTCCCGAAAAATGAGTATTTTGTGTATTCTATGTTAAATCCAAACAGATTTTGTGATATAATAAAAGCAAAATACCAGGTGATCAAATTGAATTGATGTTTCGTACCAGCGCTTTATCCCGACACAACAGGGCTTTGTTATCAATCGGAGGTGCATTTGGGGTGAACCTGCTTAGCAAACTAAAACAAGGGCTTGGAAAAATGGCGCTTGCTGTCAAGCTTACCGCCATCTTCGGGCTTACTATGGTCATGGTTTTCATCCTGATTGTCTCCTTGACGGTCGGTCGCTCTATTGTTGTGATTAGAAACACCTTCACCCAATCCAATCATTCGGTTTTAAGCATGACGCTAAACGACCTTGACGCTTACACCGACGCACTGCTCACCTATTCGCTTTCCATCCGCAACGACGAAAGCTTTATGCAATACCTTGCCTCGCCCGCGTCCTTTAATTATGAAGCAGAGGCATATACAAAAACCTTAGTTCGCAATATATTTTACTCTCGCAGTGATATTAACAGCTACACGGTGTATATGCTCCCCCTTGGCAGAGCCTTCTCCATCTCTAAACAGTCCCCCAACGTGCGTTTGTTTGGCAGCCAAACGCCGTCGCTGATACCCGGGTTTGAGGAAGCCTCGCGGGAAGCGCCCTACCTGCACTCCGCACCGCTTGCGACCAACGGTCTTTACACCATCACTCGCGTCATCATCAACGTGGCAGACGGCAAGCCCCTTGCCGCAGTTGTGATGGAGGTTGACAACTCTTACATAAGCGCCCTTGCCCGAAGCAGCTCGTTTGAAGCTGGCGAGGTACTATTGCTTAACAGTGGCAATCTCATGTATTACACCAGCAACCCCGAAATGCTAAACGCTACCAGCCTTGTTCGCCTAAGCCCTGATCTGGTTGCCGCGCTGGGCGGGCAAAGCCCTGTTGTGCAGATACACGAAAGGCTATATTATATGGTGGCGGATATCTCTGCAAAGTACGAGTGGCGTTTTGTACACCTTTTTCCCAAGTCGACAATCGACGTGCAGACTGCGGGGCTGCGCCAGGATCTGTTACTAATCTCGATTCCTTTGCTCATCCTCTGCCTCTTTTTTATTTTTATTGCTGCGCGGTACCTTACCATGCCGTTGCATGCGCTGAGCGGAAGGGTAAGCGGTAGCGGCACACCACTCCCCGAGAACTTATGCTGCTTTGGGGGCAGCGCAGAAATCCATATGCTGTCCGAGCGGTTTGACCAGCTGACGACACGGGTAACAGAGCTGCAGCAGCAGAATAACCAAGCCATGCAAGAGCGAGACAGTGCCCAGCTCTCGGTTTTACAGGCTCGCGTTACACCCGGCATCATCAATTACACGCTCAGGGCCTTTTCCTCCCTCTCCACACGCCGGGGGCATAACCGCCTGACCCAGATGACCGACGGCATGCTGGATTTGATGGAATACACCGCAAGCCCGAATGATTACGAACGGGTGGAGGATGAGTTGCTGTTTACGAGCGGCTACCTGCAGCTGATTAAAACGCAGGCGTTTGAACGGTTTGACTACCGTGTAAGCGCCGACGACCAGTGTATGGAGCTGATGATACCAAAGCTTTGTCTCTACCCGCTCGCGGAATACGCCCTACTACGCACCCAAAGCACCGCCCGGGACGATACCTTCATCAGCATTCACGTGCGGCTTCAGGGTGGTCTGATGGTGATTGTCGGGACAGATAACGCCGACCCGCCGACCCCCTTGAAGCTAGACGAGATGCGACGCAAGCTGGATGCCCCGACCGGCGGTATTGTATCCGGCTCAGGGTTTGCAAACCTTGCCGCCCGCCTTCACCTAATGTACAAAGACGAAGCGTCCGTTACACTAGATACGAACGAGAACAGCACTACCATCACGATCTGCATCCCGCTTAGCGAGGATTCATAGCAAACTGTTCCTAAAACAGTAGAGCGGACGGCTTACGCCGTCCGCTCGTTTTTTATTCATTTAACTCAGTTCAAACTGTCCGGTATACAGCTGATAGTACCTACCCTTTGATGCAATCAGCTCGTCGTGGTTGCCGCGCTCGATAATCTCACCGTTTTCGAGCACCAATATACAATCCGCGTTGCGCACGGTAGAGAGCCGGTGCGCAATTACAAATACGGTGCGCCCCTTCATCAGGGTGTTCATGCCCCTCTCTATCAGCGCCTCTGTTCGCGTGTCAATCGAGCTGGTCGCCTCATCAAGTATCAGCACGGGCGGGTCGGCAACCGCAGCACGTGCAATGGCGATAAGCTGTCGCTGCCCCTGACTGAGGTTGGTACCGTCCCCCGTCAGCATGGTGTCGTACCCGTTTGGCAGGTGGTTAATAAACCAATGCGCATTCGCAACCTTTGCCGCTGCCACAATCTCGTCGTCGGTGGCATCCAGTCGACCGTAGCGGATGTTCTCGCGCACCGTGCCGGTAAACAGGTGGGTATCCTGTAGCACCATGCCCAGCGACCTGCGCAGGTCGTCTTTTTTTATCTTGGTGATGTTAATGCCGTCGTAACGAATCTTGCCGTCCGTCAGCTCGTAGAAGCGGTTGATCAGGTTTGTGATGGTGGTCTTGCCCGCCCCCGTGGAGCCGACCAGTGCAATCTTCTGCCCTGGGTTTGCATACAACGTTACGTTGTTAAGCACCGTTTTATCGGGCACATAGCCAAACGTTACGTTCTCAAACCGCACATCTCCGTTTAGCCGCGTATAGGTTACGCTACCGTCGCTATGCGGATGCCTCCACGCCCACACTCCGGTGCGCTGCTCGCACGCGGCAATCTCGCCTGTTTCATCCTCGGTGCAGTTGACAAGCGTTACATAGCCGTCGTCGGGTTCGGGCGTGTGGTCGATAATCTCAAAGATGCGTTCCGCGCCCGCCATCGCCATCAGGATGGAGTTAAACTGCTGTGAAAGCTGTACAATGGGCTGAGAAAACTGGCGCGAGTATTGCAAAAACGAGGCGATCGAGCCGATATCCATCCGACCTGCAATGACCATAGCGGCACCCACCGAAGCGGTAAGCGCAAAGTTTACGTACGAAAGGTTGCCCATAATCGGCATTAGAATGCTGGCATAGGTGTTTGCGCGGGTAGAAACCGAGCGCACCGTTTCGTTTAGCACGGCAAAGTCCGCCTTTACGCGCTCTTCTCGGCTAAACACCTTCACCTCTTTGAGCCCTTCAATCATCTCCTCGATATAGCCGTTAGCGGCACCAATTGCCTTTTGCTGTGCCTTAAAGTTGGCTGCGCTCTTGCCGCCGATGGTCTTTACGATAAACAGCATAACCACAAGCATAACTATAATCAGCAGTGTGAGCAGCGGGCTGATAATGAGCATCATCACAAAGGTGCCCACCACCGTAATAAACGAATTGATAATGCCCGACGCACTGTTGCTGAGCGCCTCGCGCAGGGAATCGACATCGCTTGTAAACCGGCTCATCAGCTCGCCATGGGTATGGGTGTCAAAGTAGCCAATGGGCAGATCCTCCATGTGCTCAAACAGCTCTTTTCGCAGGTTGTTGAGCGTTCTGGTCGAAAGTGTAATCATCAGGCGGCTGTAGATATAGCTGGAGACAGCGCCCGCGGTGAAGATGCACGCTGTGATAACAATCAGCTTAATCAGCGGCAGGTAGTCCTCAAACGACGGCGAAGTGCCTACAAGCGGAAGGATCCCTTCGTTGATAATGGGTTTTAAGAAATAGGTTCCTGCAACCCCCGCAAGCGAGCTGATGATAACAAACAACACAATCAGCGCGAGGCGCACCTTGTATCGCGTCAGGTAGGAAAGCAGCCGTATAAAGGTTTTGCGCATATTTTTGGGGCGAGCCATCCCCATCTGTGGTCCACGTCCGGGTCCTGCCATTACTGCGCCACCCCTTTCTGTTGAGACAAAAATACCTCTTTGTAGATATCACTGCGCGCAAACAACTCGTCGTGGTTGCCGATGTCGGCAATCTGACCGTTGTCAAGCACGATGATCTTATCCGCGTCACGCACCGAAGCGACGCGCTGCGCAATAATAATCTTGGTGGTGTCGTGCAGCTCGTTTGCAAACGCCGCACGAATCTTTGCATCGGTGGCGGTATCCACGGCGCTCGTGCTGTCGTCTAAAATCATGATTTTGGGGCGTTTAAGTAGTGCCCGCGCAATGCAAAGGCGCTGTTTTTGCCCGCCAGATACGTTTACGCCGCCCTGTCCAAGGTCGGTGTCGTACCCTTCGGGAAAGCTTGTAACAAAGCTATGTGCCTGTGCCGCACCAGCTGCCCATTCAATATCCTGCTGCACGGCGTGGGGATTGCCCCATTTCAGGTTTTCTATGATGGGACCCGAGAACAGTACATTCTTTTGCAAAACCATGCCGATGGCGGCACGCAGTGCGTCGAGGGGATAATCCCTGACATCGTGCCCCGACACCAGCACCCTGCCCTCTGTAACGTCGTACAAGCGGGGGATGAGGTGAACCAGCGTCGTCTTTGCCGAGCCGGTACCACCCAATATGCCCACCGTTTCGCCCGAACGGATGGTAAAGCTGATGTTCTCGAGTGTATTCTCCTCGGCGCTTTGGCTGTATTTAAACGACACATTCTCAAAGGTGATGTCGCCGTTTTGCACGGTCAGCGAGGGGTCGCAGCCTTGGTCGGTTATGTCGCTCTGTTCGTCGAGCACCTCAATAATACGCCCAAAGGACGCACGTGAAATGACCAGTGTAATAAACACCATCGAGATCATCATCAGCGAGACCAAGATCTGGGTAACGTAGGTGATAAAGCTCATCAGTTCGCCGGTGAGCATCTGCCCGCCGATTACCATGTTTCCGCCAAACCATAGGATGGCGATGATGCAGGAGTAGATTGTCATCATCATCAGCGGCATACCGAAGATTACAATGTACTCCGCCTTGCGCTGGGCATGCATTACATCGTCGTTTGCCCCACGAAACTTCTCTTTTTCGTGCCTTGCACGCACAAACGCCTTTACGACGCGAATGCCTATGAGGTTCTCTTGAATCGATGCGTTGAGCTTATCGAACTTGCCGAGCATAATGGTAAAGCGCGGAAACGCCCGCATCATGATAACAACAATACACGCAGCAAGCAGCGGCACGGCAAACAAAAACACCGAAACGAGGCTTTTGTTGATGCTGTATGCCATTAGAATCGCGCTAACCATCATAACCGGCGCGCGCACCAAAAGGCGTAGGCTCATCATCACTGCGTGCTGAATGTTGTTGACGTCGGTGGTCAGGCGGGTAATCAGCGACGCCGTACCCAGTCGGTCGATATTGGAAAACGAAAAGCCCTGTATGCGGTTAAACTGTGTTTTCCTAATCTGTGACCCAAGCCCCATAGCGGCGTACGTGGAAAAGTACGATGCAGATGCGCCGAACACCAACGAAAACAGCGCCATTAACACCATCTTTCCGCCCGTCTGCAGAACAAGCGTCATATCCTTGGCGGGAATACCCTTGTCAATAATCTCTGCCATCAAAAACGGAATGCGTATCTCTAACAAGACCTCAAACACAATTGCGATTGGGCCGAGCAGCGCAAACAGCCAGTAGGGCTTCATGAGCCGGAGCAGCTTTGCTAATTTTTTCATGCGCATTTCTCCTTTACTCTAAGCGGTATTAATCTGTTTCTTTATGTTTTGGTTCCTTTGACTTATGCAGCTCCATTGCCTGAGCCACCAGTGAGAACATATTGTTGTCCTTGAAAGTGTCGGTAGAAAGGTTTTCGATCATGCGGTCGAGATACGCGCCCAGCGCATCAATCTCCTCGCAGGAAAACCCTTCGAGCATCTTACTATTTAACGCCTCGATATGCGCGCGGCAGATGTTTGCCGTCTTTATACCCTTTTCGGTTACGCTAAGCTGATTGCACCGGCGGTCGTTCTCGTCCCCCACCCGCTCAATAAGCCCTGCGCGTTCCATCCGCGCCACCGAACGAGCGACGGAAGGGGCTGACACCTGCATGTGCTGTGCAAGCTGCGCCTGTGTGCAGCCGTTGTTTTTTGTCACAAAGTCAAGCACGGGGAACTGTCCAAAATACAGCCCTTTTTCTATTGTTGCCTTTTCTATTGTAATGCGGTGCATTAGCGAGATGCGCATCATCTTTTTGCCTACCGACGTTGTAGAAAGTCCCATCCCCGTTCCTCCTTTTTTAAGTCTGCTGCACGGTGTTATCTTAAAGCAACGGGTGCAGCTTGATTTGTTTATACATTCAAACGTCGAATAAAAACAGTAAGCCGGTTAATAGTTAACCGATTTACTGTTTTGAATTATACTACTCTTTCTATAATAGTCAACCACACAACCACAGTATTCACACTTTGTTTAAAAAATAAGCTCTGCCATTACAAAAATACGCCGCTGCGTCGCGCTCACTGGGGCAGACCCCCACAAGCAGCTCAGTTGTACAGCTGCCCGGTGTAGTGCAAAAACCGCTTCTCTGCCTCTTTATACCGCGCCTGAGCAATCGGCACTGCCTGACCATTCGATAATACAAACTGCAAACCGCCAATGCGCTCCACCTTTTCCAGATTGACGATATAGCTTTTGTGACAGCCCATGAATCGATCATCCAGCTGATGCGCGATATCGGATAGGCGGTTATACGCCAGCACATTCTGTCGATGTGTAACAATGCGAATCTCGCGCAATGCCGATTCGATATAAAGAATCTCGGAGAACGGTATGGTCTGTATCTCGCTTTTTTTCTGTACGTTGATGTAGCGTTCCTTTTGTTGCTTTGCCCTGCGGGCTGCAAGTATAACCGCATTAGCAAGCGCCGCCTGCCTCACCGGCTTTTTTAAGAAATACACATGCTCCACCGCATAGGTCTTTTCACACCACGCAGCGAGTACCGACATAAAGATAACCTGCACACCCGGGCTTACCTTTTTTATCCCTTCTACCATGGATATGGAGCTTTTGTTGTTCAAAACGGTGTCGCACAGTAGGATATCCACCAAATGCGCGTTTTGCTGCATATAATCGGTCAACTGCTGGGGGGTAGTAAAAAACACGGCATTAACCCGTTCACCTACACTAAGCATTGATATCTCTTGCCTTAGGTTATTTAAATGGGCGACATTTTCGTCACAGCACACGATGAATATCAAGGTTTTTCACACTCCCCTTCATCCGACTTTTTTCTCTTCCCCTTTGGCACGGGGGATTTGTCAGTTTTTTACCTTTATCTTACCATCTTCGACAACTTGTTTCAACCGAAAGACCACAAAATGCCCAAAACCGCAGATCAGCTCGCGCCAATCTGCGGTTTTAGGCAATGTAACCCGTATCGAAAAGTAAGAAGTAAACAAAATCTATTGCAGTAGTGCAATGCTGCTAATTAGGGGATGACAATTAGTATAATGCAAAGAACGGTGTACAGGTTTTTCATCGGATACTCTTATTTTATCGGTTTCTTCCCGTTTTATCAAGTGCAAGTAAGAGTATAATCGCCTGTTTTTTGCGTATTTCGGCAGGATACCCTGCGTATCGGCTACGCGTTTTTCATAATAACGCTCTCAACGACATCGCAAACATCCTCACAAGCGTCACAGCATTTTTCCATTCGCTCAAAGGTCTCCGTCCAGCCCACGAGCTCCGTTGCGGTATGCTCGGAGGTGTACAACGACCGCACCGCTTGGGTGTACAGGCGATCCCCCACCTCCTCAAGGTAGTTGACCTTAACCAGGTGCTCATGAATCGTCTTTGACCTGCGGAAGTTCGAAAACTCCTGCATCGTCAGCTTGAGCTCTTCGCAGCACTGCATAATCGTCTCGCTGAACTCGAGTGCCTCGGGTAAGATCGAGCGAATGTTATACATATAGATGCGCAACATGACATCCTCAATCGCATCGGTAACATTATCGATCTGGTGCGCCAGCATCATAATGTCCTCCCGCTCGATGGGGGTGATGAACTCCTTAATCAGCTTGCTTATCATATCGTGCTTTACAAGGTCGGCAGTGTGCTCGATGTGATGCATCTCCTTCACCTTTTCGGGCACCGTTTCTAGGTCAAAGTGGGTAAGCACATCGTTGAGGCACCGAGACGCCTCACAGCAGTACTCTACCATCTCCACAAACATTCCAAAATAATCGCAGTCCCGTTTTTTTGCCATCATAAACATCCTTCCGTATTATCAATGTTTTATTGAAATATCCACATAAACAGGTGCACCATTAAAAACCCAATCAGCCCGCAGCCGGGAAAGGTGAGAACCCAGGTTAGCACCATCTCTTTTACAACACCCCAATTAACATTGCGTATTGTTTTTGCCGCGCCAACACCCATAATTGCAGTGGTCTTGGTGTGGGTGGTGCTAACGGGAATACCGGTAAGCGACGACAACAGCAGGCAACCTGCGGCAGCAGTATCTGCTGCAAAGCCCTGATACTTTTCAAGCTTTACCATATCCATCCCGACCGCCTTGATGATGCGGTAGCCTCCGATTGAGGTACCAATTCCCATAACGGCGGAGCAAAACACCATGAGCCAGATCGGTATTTCGAAGGACGTCACCCCTGCTTGTCCGTTTGCAAGAAAGATGCCAAGCAAAAACACGCCCATAAACTTCTGCCCGTCCTGTGCGCCGTGCATGAACGACATGGCGGCTGCACTCGCTATCTGTGCGCCTTTAAACGGACGAATGGTCTTTCTTCTGTCTATTCTCTTGCAGATAAGCTCCAAAAACTTTACGGTAAACCAGCCCATACCAAAGCCCAAAATTGTGGAAAGAACAAGACCATAAACAACCTTGATCCACTCCGCACCGTTGATGCCGCCAATACCGCCCTGCAAAGCGATGGCCGCACCCGAAAGACCCGCAATCAGCGCATGGCTTTCGCTGGTGGGAATACCAAACCACCATGCAGCTGTTGCCCAAATCACAATGGAAACCAACGCCGCGCAGAGCGCGATTAGCGAGTTTTTTGGGTCCCCTCCGAAGTCCACCATATTATAGATGGTCTGCGCAACCGTTTTATTCACAAGCGTCATAACCAGCACGCCGAGAAAATTAAATACAGCCGCCATCAAAATAGCTGCTGCGGGTTTCATTGACCGCGTAGAGATGCAGGTGGCAATTGCGTTGGGCGCATCGGTCCAACCGTTGACCAATATAACGCCAGTGGTTAACAGTACCAAGACAAAGAGTGCGGGATTAGAAATCACCTGAGAGAAAAATTCGCCAAGAGATATTGTCATGCCACGTTCCGCGCCTTTCTATGTTCATTTTAGTTTATCAACCCAAATCAATTCATCAATGGTTTATTATCCTAGCGGGTCAGGGCAAATGACAGCCCTATTATTCTAAAGGGGTTTTCATCTGTAACTCGTTGTTTTTGCTACCATACAAAAAATACCCTTTTATGCGTAGGGCTAATACTCATTCTTTACTACCTTGTTTATTATAAGCCCTAACACACCGAGTTACAAATACTTTTTATTTCTTTTTACTTGTCTTTGATTAAGAAATGGTCAAAAAACGGTCAAATAATTGAGCAGCTGCTTTGACTTATGCGATTTTACAAAGATTTTTGTCTACATTTCTAAATATTAAACCACGATATCTCCAATGCATATGTCCTAGCTCAGATATATTTGCGCTTCACCTGGGCACTTTGCCAAAAAACAGACGGCACAGCACATCGGTATCTGTTTGGTCTGACTTGTATTCATGTGTATCGATATAACGACTCGCCTAATCCTTTTCGTTGCGACGGCTGAATAGTAACAGCAAGCAGGCGCCAAGCAACAGCCCTGCCGCCACCGCGATAACCCACGGGTGTAGTCTGACTGTCTGGTGCCTTTGCTGTAGCACCCCCTCTGTCCCGCCGCCGATGGGAGGATCGTCTGTTTGTGTCTCGTCTGCCTGCGCGCTGTCCATTGGGTAGGATAGTAGGTCCTGCAGTTGGGACGCATCCATCCACATCGTGTCTGTAAGACCATACTGCTCCCGTGTTCGGGTTTGACTGATTAGATAATAATACACGCTGCTGCCATCACCGACGCGATACGCATAGCCAAGCCCGTCCACAAGGTTTACCAAACGAACCGTAACACCTTGCCCGGCTAAGCCGTTATGTGCAATCCAATCACTTATCGCTCTCTTGTGGGTAGAAAGGTCTAGACTAGCCCCGGATTGTTTCATTTCGACTATCTCAAAGCGGTCACGTACCTGCTCGTCGTAATAACGGGGGAAATCTGCGTCTTGTTGTACCCGCTGGGCGATGTACTCGCTGTCAGGCGTGTAGTAGTTGTAGCGCAGCAGGGCGTAACCGGCTGGTTGCCCGTCCGCGTCAAACAAACTGGCGTGGTAAAGCTGCTCCTGCATTGGCAACTCGCTGGGTGGCGCAGGGCGGGTAAGCGCGCTGTTCTCAAGCGCAAACACGGGTGCCAAGGTGGACAGCCGAACCTTCAGCCCCTGTTCGGCGAGCATCTCGGCAGAGAGACCCGAAAGCAGGACGTCGCGCGCCTGTTCGTTTTGAGTGGCAAAGCCCCAGTCCGTCTGTTCATCGGCAGATACCAATACTATATTCATGATAATCAATGCAATAATCCAACCCATTGCAGCGGCTTGTTTAAGGCATTTCCTGTTCAACATGCTATCCCCTCCTGGCCTGATTATGCGGGTTTGACTGAATGTTAGCGTGTATCGTACGTCAATCACATTATATTTATTATCATGAATATAATGTCGTTTTATTGTACGGTATAGGTCATCGTCTGGGTGGTTGCGCCCAGCGGGCTTTCGCAGTACATGGTTACGGTATCGCCCTTACGCAGCCGTTTCATCAGCATCTGATAAAAATGCCCGTTTTCATCGGCTCTGGTGGCATAATATCCGCCGTTATTCACCTGCGTATAGACGATATAGTTGTGAGGCGCGCTCCCCGAAACGCCGTATGCACCCACACCCGGCTGCAACGCCATATACTCCTGTAGACCCAGCGCGTCCTGCCTTATCTGCGCTGCGGTGGGGGGAGCGTTGTCTCCTTGGTTATACCTTGCAAGGGTTGGTGGGTCGGCAGGGTTAATGCAATAGTAGACCCATGTGACCGCCGCGGTGCCGTAGCTAGAGTGAAACCCGTCGGTCAGCAGCTGCCCCTTCGTGACCGTTACGGTGGTACCATCCCACACGTCATACACCGTGTACAGCCCGCTGCGGAAGTTGTAGCCTGTTATCACAAGAGAATGACCAACACTGGCGCCAATGTTATACACGTTACCGATGACATACATCCCCTCGTCGAGCACCGCCTGTACGTCGTTCCATGCCGCGCGAAGCACACTGCCGTCCAGATAGTTACCAAGCCCCTGAGGCAGCGCCTCCGAGGCGGTGGCATAGCTCATCGCGTCAAAGGTGTCCTGCCGGTAGCCCGCGTTGTTTACATCACCGCCCAATACCGCAATGACAATACCTTGCTGCCCCGCGTCAATGGTGTATGCGCCGTCGGCATCGATCCCTGCGTAGGCTGTGCGCAGCCCTGCCATATTCACCGCCCTTACCGCGCCCTTCGGCAGCGTTTGCAGGCGGCGATATCGGGTATTGTACCGCTCCCCCACCATCTTTGCACAGGTTGCCCAGCACCAGTTGGTTCGATTTTGTATGTAAGGCTCAGGGCTACGGACTATCGCATCCGCATAAACCCAGATGCAGTCTGCAAGTAGCAGAATCACCGCCACCGCGGCAAGCAAAAGTGCCATTATACGCATCAAGTGCTTTGAGTGTGATGCTGTTCGGTTAATCCTCATAGGTATAGCCCTTTCTTCCCGGCTCACTGCACCGCGAAGGCACAAAACGCCATGTTAAATAGGGATGCGGCTTTGCCGTAAAATAAGCTGTGCTCCACAACCTTTTTTGGCAGTATGAGAGCTCTGCCTTTCGGTTAAGGATTAATCTCCCGCGCGCCGGCTTGGAACTGCTTAAGCTGCACAAGGTCGGTTAAGGTAATTTCCTCCCTTGTCGCGGTAAACGCATCGCCTGCCGAGCGGTTGATATCCAGTGGGTAGTAATCGCTGTAGGTTGCGGTTTTCCCCGTAAGCAGGTTTATCAGCAGAGTGATTGCCTGCACGGTATCCACCGTACCGTTTTTGTCAAGGTCGCCGCGCCGCTGCTCAATGCGTATTATTTTTACCGTCGTTCCCAACAAATTGTGGGATAGGGTTATTGACTCTAGCCCCTTACTTTCGGCGGTTAGCACACCGTTTGCCAGCGTTAGGTGACCGTTGTTTGTAATGGCAAACTCAATCGGCTGCGGCGACGCGTAGGAGGGTGTAAACGCTACGGATAACGGTACATTTCCTGGCAGATAAACGGTGTTCGGCACCATCACCTCCATCCCCGTAGCCATAACGGGCGGGTCTAGGTGGATGGGAAGCCCTCCGTTTTGCAAGGGTACCACTGCCCACGTACCGGCATAATCCCAACCGTTGTAGCTATCTGGGTTCTTCATTGCGGTCTGTGTTAGCCCTTCCAACTCAAGCGGCTCTATTCTGCCCGCGCCAACAGAACTGCCGGATGCAAGGGTACTGTTATAGTAACAGTGCTCAAGCACAACCTCACTGTGCCAGTAGCATATAAATGCATCCATGACCGATCTCATTCCAGAGATAGCAGAAGAGGAGTAACAGCGCTTAACAGAAGACTGGACGGTTGCAAAGCCGATAAGCCCCGCGCCGTCGCTCATGCTTGGTGCATTCACTGCATTCTGTGTGCTGATGGCGTAGCTGTCGGTAACCTGCGCACCTGCAAGCTCATAAACAAGCCCTGCCATACCGCTAACGGCGGAAAGTGACTGCTCCGAAGAACGAATGATGCAGCTTGCAAAGCTGCGGTCGATGTCGCTTGTCTGAGCAAGATCGCAAAGACCGCCTGTTTCGTTCCATTTGCCGCCTGTGTGCGTGATACTTCCTGTAAAAGAGCAGGATGTTACATTGGTATACAGCAATGCCCCGCACAGCCCGCCCGCGTAGGTGTAGGCATCCCCCGTACCCGTAAGGGTGACCGTGATGCTGCCCGTTGCGGCGCAATTTTGAATCACCGCGCGTTTTGCGGGCGTTCCGTCGACGCGCGCCGCAAGCAACCCGATGATGTAGTTGTCGGCGCCCTGCCGTGCATTGACGATTATCGATGCATTCACAACAGCAAGATTTTTTATACTGCCATACTCAATACAGTTAAACAGACCAAGCCCTGTATTCTCGGTAATGGTCTGGGTAGAGCGGATGGTCATATTGGTTACGGCGTAGCCCCTGCCGTCGTAATGCCCCTCAAACGCGCCACCCGTGTAGTAGGTGCCAATCGGCGTCCAGCTTGGGATGCCCGAAAGGTCGATGTCACGGTCCTGCGCAAAGTACACCCCGTTTGACATGCTGCCCGCAAAATAATGCAGAAGGGCAAGCTGCTTTGGGGTGCTTACGGTATAGGGGCTTGCCTGCGTGCCGTTGCCCGTGTAGCCCGCCACCACAAGGGTTACGCTACTTTGGGCGGTTTGTCCGTCCTGATAGGTGATGGTGCATGTAATATCGGCAATGCCCTCGGTCTCGGACGAATGGGTGACAGTGCACTCACTTCCGCTTGGAGAAATCGAGACCTGTGTATCGCCACCCGTAATCTGCCAAGCAAAGCCCTGCACCTTCTCCGGCTGTACGGCGGTCGCCGTCAGCGTCATTGACCCGCCCAGCGGTACAAATAGGCTGGATCGCCCAAGCTCAACCTCCCCGGTAAACTGCCCGCTATACAGCAGCCACGTGCTTTCCGCCGAAGCGGTTGCCGCAAACGTCCAGCACGAGCCGATTGCCCCCTGATTTTTTACCGGGGTAATTACACCCGCGTCCCGCAGATCGAACTGCGCGGACAGCTCCCCCGAGCCTGTGGGCGGTTCGTCCGGTTCCACATCCGATTCGTAATACAGAGTGTACTGCTCAAGCTGTGCTCCGGGGATAAAGCCGTCCTCGGTCTGCACACCACTTCCGGTGGCAGGCTCATCCTCGGGGGTATGATAGGGCGCAAGGTCGTACTGCTCTGATCCCTGTTCGCCGACAACCTCGCCATCGCTAATTACTATTGCTCCCTGCTCATCGGCAGGATACTCCGCTTCTTGCTCTAGCTGAGCCGCCCCCGTAGCAAGCCCGCTTACCCCAAACGCCTTGACGCACAGGTTTGCGGTATTCTGTACAGCGGTATCCTGCCAAGCGCCGCCAGAGCTTACGTAGCTCTGACCCGCCTGCACTGAAAAGGACTTGTGATTATCTATTCTCTTCTCAATTGCAACAGGATAGCTTGTGGTGTTTGCAATCTTCACCACAACCGCAAACCTCTGCCCGGCGCTAAGCACAACCCCCTGATTTAACCTTACGGTATGGTACCCCGCAAAGCCCTGTGTACCGCTCGCGCCCGGGTTACTCAAGGCGGTTACGGCAGGCAATGTAAGCGCATTGGTTGTGCCGGTAACCACATATACCTCATACGGCACATTCTGGGTTAGGGTATAGAATGAAGCTGCAGTAATTGTTTGACTAACGTTTGCAGTAAACACGTTTGCCATGTAGTAGTATGGGACAGACGAAGACAACCCAATTGAAGAGGTATGCCCGTATGGGTCGTGTTGGTGGTTGTAGTCAAATTCATCGGGTGAGGCGCCCGCTATGTAAACCGCCGTGGTTGGACTGTTTTTCCCTCCGGCGACGAGGTAGCTTCTGCCAAGGCATTTATCCTCGTAAGAAAGATAAAAATACCCTGCCCCCGCGCCACTATAGCCATAGCTGTTCTTGATAATAAACGCGCCGTCGTTCTGCGGTTGGGTTCCCGACTTAAAGCGAGATTTTGAATAATTGTCATCCCACCCCACCACCGTAACCGCGTGCCCGTAGTTTTCATTTAACGTATGGGCATCGGGCATGTAGTAGGACGCGGTGGTGCTGTTCATAAAGGTGCTGACATACTGCATGGACAGATAGGCAGCCCCGTACTGCGAGACCGCGCGCTTTATCTTTATAATATCGTCCGTATTGTCCTCGTCCGTATGGGGTATCATCACAATGTCGGTTATCAGCGCGGAAAGCGAAAGCTCCCCCAGATAATTTACGCCGGAAACTGAGGACGGGTACGGGTGCAGTGATTCATCCACCGCGCCGCCCCACCGTGCAAAATATGCCGCCGCCATGCCAGGCGTACCGCCTGTGTTCGCCGTGCCTGTATAGCCATAGGGTGCTCCCGAAGCATACGCTGCCGCAAGCATGTTATGCTCGGAATAATCCACCGTGCCACTGCCCGTGGCGGGCTCCGCACTAATCTTATCCCTGCCTCGGTCGGCACCTTCGCGGGAGGGTACATCCTGTGCCCAAAGCGTTACCGGGCACAAGGATAGTATTAGAGCCAGTGTGAGTACCAGTGCCGTAAGCCGCATCGCTTGTTTCATCTGTATTACCTCGTATTTGGTGTGACGGATTGTCATAAATAACAGCACGGTTCCGTACGCGGAAGCGGGCGGAACCGTGCTGTCTTTCCCCTGCCGGCTGTGTGGCAAGGGCGTTTGCTATGTTGTCAGAGGTGTGCCCGCATTTTCTGCCTAAATTGTAGCATAGATTGGTGAAATCTGTCCACAGAATATGGGGTTTTGTGCAGAAAATACGTGAAATTGTCTTGTCTTATGCGACTAGTTCGTAGCGTACGCACCTACCACAAGCTGTTTCATTCGAACAAGGTCGGATAAGGAGATATCTTCGCGGGTGATGTCAAACGCGGTGTCATCCGCACGGTCTGCGTTTAGCACGTAATAGTGCTCGTATTCCGAGTTGTTATATAGCGCAGGCTTGCCGGTTAACAGGTCTAGCAGCAGGGTGATTGCCAGCGGGTATTGGGGGGTGCCGGTAAAGTTCAGGTCGCCCGGGTGGGTGATGACGGAGAAGTTATCAATCCTGTTTAAAACCGTTCCGCCTTCTCCTCCCGCTACGAGCTTGACTGTCGTTGTTCCGTATTCTCCGCCCTTTATCAAGCCGCTGTCAGGGCTGCCCAGTACAATTTTGGGGTGTGTAACATCAACACCCACCTGTTGCAGCCATACGTGGTAGGGGTATTGTGTGCCGTACACTGCGATCGTATCGCCGCTGTAGAATGTTGTTGGGGGTATACTGTAACCACCCGTTAATGTACCCAACGGATTCTTCAGCGCGGGGAAGCTGCTGATACCCGACCAATGCCGATTGCCTTGAATCATCGTCCAGTTGTTTGTAAAGTCAAAGCCGGTAAAGGCGCTTTGCGTACCCATCTGCACCGCTGTTTTACCTGTGCCGTTCTTTGAACTGTTCTTTATGGCGTTGCTTACGCCGTCCGCGCTGCTGTTGTAAAAGCAGTTTGACACTGTTATATTTGTCGGGGTTCCGCCAAACAGAACTGCCGCATCCTTGCCCCATGGCTGCTGAAAATAATCTTCTGGGTCGTCAGAAGGAGGGGAATGCAAATACGACATGGAAGTATAGCAATTTGTGAATTTTGTGGCGTTGGACAAATCTCCAATATGCGCCATGCCCGCAATAATCTTTGTGGTATTGCCCGCTACGGCATGGGTAAACGAGACGCCAAGTACAAAGCTGTTGTCTACCTCTGTACCACCTAGCACATTACCAATTAAACCGCCTATCTTCACCATGGTATCAACTGAACTGTAACCAATGTAGACATCCGAGTAGGATTGCTTGACCTTGACATTTCGTGTTTCCCCTGCCAGCCCGCCTACTATAGTGCTGCGCATCTGATTTATATACGGCTGAATAATATCCACGTAGGTTGCCGCGCAGTGATCTATTTGGCCGCCTTCCATAGACCCAACCAGCCCCCCTGCCTTGACCTGTATTCCGAGACTGTTCACAAAAATTTTAGATGCCACCGAACAGTTTTGCAGTGTTGAACCCACAGCATAACCGGCAATGCTGCCGTAGTGGTAAAGTTTTTGTTGGTTGTTCGTGTCAAGGCGGGTATAGTCACTAGTGTAATTATTAAAGCTTATGTTAACAAGTGACGCCTGATTGATATAACCGAACAGTCCGTAGGCAAGACTGACTTCTGAATCAAACACGCCCGGAATAAAGCCGGAAATCACATGCCCGCCGCCGTCGTAGCTGCCCATAAAGGGGAGCTTGTCTGTTTCGGAGCGATAGTAGCCGATGGGTGTCCATGCACTTTCGTTCAGGTTGATGTCGGCGGTCTGTATAAAGTGTAGGTCTTTAGAGTCCTCGCCAGTAAGACAATTGAGTAATGCTAATGTCTCTTTATTACCAATTTGATACGGATTACTTTGAGTGCCCAATCCGGTACCAAAATCCGCTACCGCAAATCGTATTACATCGGTGTATTGGCCTCCATCACTTTTACTCATATTGTATCGCACTACAGCCTCGGTTTGCGGCGATCCATTTTTGTACGTTAGCTGACACGAGGTCTTGCTTTGTGAAGAGACATTTACAGAACCCTGACCAGTCTCAACTGTCCAAGAAAAAGAAGCAATGTCATTTGTATTTGACATGGCGGCATTTATCGTTATTGCTCCCCCCGTCCTCGCAGGGAGATAAGCAGAGGACTTTGTTAATCGCAGCTGATTTACGCCGCCATTCTTTTTCGCGATACCAGACTCAATTGTCGCCATTGCAGCAAAAGTCCAACACGCCCCATAATTCGCCTGATTTTTCACAGAGGTTACTAAGCCTTCGGCTCTTAAGTCGTAGACAGCGGGTAAGCTTCCTGCCGTGTTTGGTTCTTCCATATCCGTTATGACTCTTCCATTAAAGTAATCATAAGGAGGAGAAACATGCCCGTAAAACCGTGCAGTAGGCAAAGAACTGCCAGTAGCTGGCGGGTTTTCGCCATCCGGCTGTTCCTCATCGTTTTTCCGTCTTGGCTCAAGAATTACCGTGGAAGCCTCATATCCGGCAGAATCTGATTCCTCGTAAGATGCCAATGCTTCATCGCCGTCAAACAGGTTCTGGTTGGCTACATTCTCGGTATCAAGCGTCTCAAATTCTGTTATTGCACCTTGAACTGTGTCGCTCCCCTCCAACATTTGTTCGACTTCTCGGCTCTCGTCAGAGGCAGTGTTCTGTTGTTGCGATGGGGTTTGGGCTAATGCTCCACCACTACCAACTCCTCCAGCATACGCTTTTATACATACATTCATTGGAATGATATTGTTATCATTATCGACAAAGAAATTCGCGGCATCTTTCCATCCATTTGAGTATATTCGGCTTTCCCACCGTCCAACAGTGGCTTTTGAATTATACCCGTCATATGCCATCTCAAGTGGAATGCCCACAACACCAGTAGCTGCATTTCTAACCGCGATTATGACGTAAAATCTTTGACCTGCATTTATCGTTACGGGCAAATCTAACTCAATCGTATGAAAACCCGGGTAAGCGGCACTTCCCACCGCTGAGGGTGCCGGAAAACTAGGGTATGGATACGCTTCGCCGCTTGAAAGCGATTTTACATAAACTCTATAATCGTCATTGAAATTATAGGTATAAAACGATACTGCACTAATTTGCTGCGTGGTTGTTGTACTAAATTCATTAGCATAATACACATAACTGGTGGTTTCTATGGGGTGAGCATAAACCGCACCGTAATCATCATGGCTAAACATTTTTGAATAGGTATTTGCTTTCTGAATTCCCGTAAAAATAGTAACCTCATCACTCGAGTAATAACTTTGATCGTTACTATAATAATCTGTATAAGACGCTAAAAAACGATCGTAATAGGATATGTAACAATACCCGCTTTCTCCCCAATCCGTTCCCCAGCTGTTTTTTACAATAAATGCGCCTTTACCCGGAGGGGTTGCCCCAACATAAGACCCTGTGAAATTAGTAGGCAAATAATTGTCGTCCCAACCTACGATAGTGATTGCATGTCCGCCACCGTAATACGTGTTCGTGATATGATTTTTAGGCAAGTAGTATGTTCCCCTAGTGGGATCCTCATATCTTGAGTCCCACCAAAGGCTTGCATAGGCTGCGCCGTAATCCATTATCACTTGTTTGATTATATCATTTGCCAGCGGCGAATTAGCAGGCTTCTTTGGTATCATAATTACGTCTTGTACCTGATAAGCATTTTTTGCCCCGCTGTTATAAACAATATTATTATTAGTATTCGTGTCTTCAGGTCGAGGATATGGATTGCTCGCCTCAGACACAGGATCCTGCCATCTTGTCAATAACGCTGTTGCCATCTCGGCGTTGCCTCCAGAGCCCAGCCCCCAGTCGTAGCTTTTATCTATTGATGGGTCTGTTCCCCCCGCATACATGTGCATTTCAGAAAGATCAATTTCATTCCCTGCCCCCGTACCAGGCTCGTCCTCCGAAACAAACGTCTCGGGCAGGTCGTCCTGCTGCGGGATTTCCTCCGCAAAGGTGCTCATCGGCAATACCGCAACCAGCATTACGATTGTTACGGCAAGGGCAACCAGTCTTTTATATCTGTCCATCGTGCTCCTCCTCATATAAAAAGGTCGTTGTCGTTTTGGTCGCTACCAAGGGTCTTTTGTGTGCCAAAGGCACACGGCATGCCCATTTAGCGGGCAGCCGCGCCCTTGCTATGCGGTTATGTCAGCACGAGAGTAAAGCGTGTCTCTGCCCCGCCGCCGTCTGCTGCCGCTGCGGTAATTACCGTGGTGCCCTTGCCCGTAAGCTTCACGACGCCGTTTTTATCCACCGTCGCCGCCTTGGTGTTGGAGGACTTCCACGTCACCGCCGTGTTGTCGGCAGTGTAGCCGTCTATGGTCTTGCACACCGCCGACAAGCGAAGGCTCGTTTTATCTGCAAGCAGGGTTACCGTATCTTCCGCCGCAATCGGTATAGCGCCGCGGTACAGCATCATTTCACGGGTGAGGGTTTGGCTGGTAACCGTTATCGGGATGCTAACGGTATGCTTCGCAGGGTCGTTTTTGAGGGTGGCGGTAATGGTGACCTTGGTCTCCTTCGGGATGTAGCGAGCTACGGTTACCTTACCGTCTGCCGCCACCGTAACTAGTGGGCTGCTGGACTTGAATGAGACGATATCTTCATTATAAATCCAGTCGCTTCCCCAGCCCGCCGCCCGAACGCCCACGTAGGTTCCCACATCGTACTCGGTATCGCCCGCGCAGAGCTTTGCAAGAGGCAGCTGTGCCCCATCCGCGCGCAGTATCACCGCGCCCTCAAGCTTATCCTTGGCGGCAAAGGGTTTGTCGCCGCTTGTGCTGGGCATTGTATACAGTACGTTTACGGTGCAGGTTACCGCTTTGCCGCCCAGCGACGCCGTCAGCTTATACGTGCCGGGTGCGGTGGGGGTAAGCGTCAGTTCATGTTCGTCCCTGCTTATATCAAGACCATCAATCATGTTGACGGTTGCCGTGGTGCGCTCCGCCGCATATAGTACCTGCCCAAAATCTAAAATCGGTGCGTTGTCCGTGTCCGTGCCCTTCATAATCAGGGTGTACGGCGTATCCAGCGGGATATCCAGCTTGGTAACCGTTTTTGTCGGGGCGGCGCTGTCGTACAACGCAAATGCCTTTACGGTGGCAGCAGGCAGAATGCGCAACGTCAGGTTTATGTCGTCTAGCACTGCGTCGCCGTCATTCAACTGCTCCTCGCCCGAACCGTGAGGGGTGTACACCTTGTTTGCGGCTAGCTTGACGGTTACCACGGCGGTCTGCTCTGCGGGTACCTTTGCCGCCTTGATGGTACCCTTCTTAGCGTCCAGCGTGATGTAGTCACCGCCTGATTGTACCTCGTAGCCCGCAATAATGATATCTCCGTTTATCGGTGCGAGCTTATAGGGGATGGTGTACGAACTGCCGCCCAGCAGCTCCGCCTGCGCAGATCCTTCCATCATTGGAAGACTGTTTGTCACCACCGCCGTGTGGTTCACGCGCAGGGTGATGCGGTCACTCAGCTCCGAGCCGTCCTTTGCCGTGGCTGTGATTACTGCGGTGCCCTTTGCCTTGGCGGTTACTGTGCCGTTTGCGTCTACCGTCGCCACCTTGGTGTCGGACGACTTCCAGGTAATCTGCTTGCTTTCTGCCAACATCACACTGGTGTCGTTGGTTCTGTCTATTCTGGCACCCAGACTAAACACCGTCTGCGCCGCCATGTCGCCAACATCGGTGTAGATTACCTTGCTCAGCTCGGTGTCACCCACAAGTATCATGTTCTTTATAAAGTCGTCCTTATCAGAGCGGTGGGTGATGGTTACCTTGCTTGCCGCGCTGGTGGTGGGCGATACCTTAAAGGTTATCTTACCCGTGCGCGCACCCGTCTCCCCCTTCATGGTTGCTGTCACCGTCACGGTGGTCAGCTTCGTGATGGTGTTCAGGTTGCGCAGGTGATAGGTGCCGTCCGGCTTAACCGGCAGCAGCACGGGGTTCGAGGAGGTAAACACGATATCATTTGCGCTCACTTCGGCAAGGGTGTTCTTTGTCTTATCGGTCAGTATCACTGCAAGTCTTTGCGCGTTCTCATTCTCGGGGCGCGCACTCCACTCGTCAAGCAGCAGCCCGTGGCTGGGTGTTAGCGTCAACGCGGTGCCACTTAGGTCATACTTGTACACGCTGAAGGTCTCGCTGTAGGTCTTGCCGCTTATGGAGACGGTAACCGTTGCAGAGCCTACCTCTTTTGGTGTTACGGTGATGCAATACCCGTTCAACGTCCCCGAATTGTAAGCGTCGTCAGGGGCAGTTATTACATCTAATACATCCGTGTTGCTGGACTTAACGAGTAATTCATCCTTGTCTGTTACATTGCTCCTGATATACAGGTAGTATGGCTCGTCAATGATGAGCCTCTTATTTGCGGCGGTCAGCTTGTTAGCCCCTTCTACGGTTTTGCCCGCAGCTGTTACACGTATAACACACAGTGCGCTAAGCTCGCCGGATTCTGCGATAATAGTTGCTTGTTGCCCCTCCGCAAGCCCCGCGGCAATTGTTACCTTTCCTGCTGCGTCCACCGTTGCGACACTTTCATTTGTGCTGCGCCACGTTACGGCGGCGGTTTTGGGCGTTGTGGTCGCCTTAAGCGAAAGGGCAACCGGCTTTGTGCCACCTTCCACTACGGTATACGCCGAATGGCTCAGCGTCAGCGCGGTAGTGGTCTCTTCTACCACGATGGTGCGTGTGGCGACGGCGGGGGTCTGTGTTTTCGCGTCATAGGTGCCCTTTAGCTGCTCGGCTTTAATCACCGCAGTACCCGCGCCTTTGATGGTCACCACGCCGAACTTGTCCACCGTGGCAACCTTGGTGTTACTGGAGGAGAAGGTCAGCGCCGCAAACACCTGCTCGTACTCATTACTGCCGAGCAGGAAGCTATCGCCCGAGCCCGAATAGGCTGCCTCAACGGCCTTGCTATAGCAGAACGCCGCACCCATAGAGCGACGGTCAATCGACAGGGCGGTGGCAAAGCTTTTGTTTGTGAGGGTACTTAAATCCACCATAAAGTCATCGGCAGTGTTTGCACTCTTATCAGATTCATTATAAAAGTTAAGCTGTCCGATGCTGTCGGGCAGTATCTTGTTGGTTACGGTAATTACCTTGGTCACTTTTCTCGCGTAGGGGTCCTTATCTACCTGTGCGGTGATGGTCACCTTGGTGTCTTTGGTTACGGTCAGGGCAACCGCCTCGGTGTTTACGGCAAGCGAGCCGTCCGCGCCCACAGCAACCAACCCGGGATGCGACGACGTAAATATAGCATCCTCAGGTTTCACATTTTCTACGTTTGTTCCGTCTGCTGCCTTTAGTCTAAGCTGTGTCTCGGTGTAGCGGTCATACAGGGTATAGTCGTTAGACCCGTCCTCTACGGCAAGCGAAAGCTTTGCCGCCTTGGGCAGGGCGGGGTCGTATATGATAACACTGGTGGTCAGTGTCTTACCACCGTAGCTGGCGTACAAGGTCGCCTTTCCGGTTCGGTCAGGGGTAAACGTAAAGCTTGCACCGGTCTCATGTATCCCGGATCCGTCCGCCCAGTCAAGTACCCACTGCGCGTCGGCTGTAAACGCCGCGTTTGCGACAGAAACGGTCAGCTCGTTGCCAACCTCCGCTTCTATGGTTTTGGGATTCAGTGCGGAAAACGCCTTAAGCTGGTTTGCGTCAGTCTCCTGAACAACGATATCAAACTCTTGCCCCCTCGGCATGTCAACCAGCGCGAGCGGGTCTTCCTGCAACGCAAGGTTCGGCACGGTTGCGC
>JAEZVA010000079.1 GCA_023443315.1 Bacillota bacterium
GCCGCATCCTTTAATATATATTTGAGTACGGCTTATTTTATAATCGAACACGCCATATATATAAAGCGTGTATATTGTAACCCTGAACATAAAACGGCGAGGTGACACATGGACAGACTGTCTGCGCGCACTAAAATTCGATGGGGTGAATGGGGTCTGGTATTACTTGTAGGGGGTCTTATCGCTTTATACTTTGTTAACGCACAGGCTGTAAGCGAGGGGGTTCGCAGCGGTCTTGCAGTCTGCGCGGTCACCCTCATTCCATCGCTGTTTCCTTTTATGATTTTATGCTCGTTTCTTGTAACCAGTCGGCTGGGCGACCGGCTCTCAGCCGCGTTTTCGCCAGTAACGGAGCGTGTTTTTCGGCTGCCCTCCTATATGGGATCGGTTTTTATCCTGAGCTTAATTGGAGGATTTCCGGCAGGGGCAAAGATGATATCGGAGATGTATCGCGCGGGACGCATCACTTCAAACATCGCTTCGCGCATGCTGTGCTTTTGCGTAAATGCGGGACCCGCCTTCTTGATTACGGCGGTTGGTAGCAGGATGTTTGGCAATGCGGCGGCGGGTGTTTTACTATTTTGCTCCCAGACCGCCGCAAGCATTATTCTCGCGCTTCTTTCTCGGTTTTGGGCAGACAAGCAAACAGAGGTTTGCCCAGTGCAAGCGAAAATAAAACCCCTTATGCCATCGTTTGTTTCGTCTGTTAAAACCGCAGCCGATGCAATGTTTTCGGTTTGCGCCTTTGTTACTGCCTTTTCCGCGGTGATTAGCTTTATTGACTCGCTCAATATTGCGGAGGTTTTGGAAGGACTTTTTGAATTTGCTCCAAAGGGGTTTGCCGATGCGATCCTAAACGGTTTGTTTGAGGTCACACTCGGTTGCGCAAAAAGCCCTTCCATCGGCGGAACACTCTCGCTATATTTTGCATGCGCAATCTGTTCATTCGGCGGGCTTTCGGTTATGGGGCAGGCATTGTCTTTTTTCTCTGGTATGCCGGTTAAAGCACTGCCTTACCTTTTATCCCGCCCCATCCACATGGCGCTCTCCTGCGGAATACTATTGGGACTGATGAAACTGTTTCCACGTACGGTGGTCACCTTTTCACCAGCAAATTCATCGGTTACTGCATCTGCTTTTTCCGCTACCCCTACTGTGTCATTTGCGCTTATGGTATTGTGCGCCGCGCTAATTTTAAGTAATAAGGAACCATCCGCTGCATCTTAGCCCATGATACTAGCTATTGACGCCCATATTTGGTACAATGAAAAAAACGTTCCAAAGTAAGGCGGTGTGTGAACATGAAGTCGAAGCTTCGATTCTTTGGCAAAGAGATTGCGCCATCCTGCAACTATTGCGAGAACGCGATAACAGATGCGATAACCGAGCCGCGATGCATCAAAAACAAACACATTACTGAGCAAGGCAAATGCAGTCGTTTCGTGTACGCCCCCCAGAAGCGTGAGCCAAAAAGCCCCTTGTTTCTGCCAAAATTTACTGCAGATGACTTTAAGCTGTAGCTCACAGAACTAACGTGAATTTTACATAGATTTTTCAACCATATCTCCATCCATTTTGTTGATTGTGTGTCTTTTGTATGATACACTGGGCTAAGTATGCGACACTTTGTCGCTGTAGGAGGGGTATATTTGAAACTGACTAAAGTCGAAAAAAGCTGGATTTTGTACGATGTGGCTAACTCTGCATTTGTTTTGCTGATTGCAACGACAATTCCCATCTATTTTCGTTCACTCGCAGAGCAATCGGGCACCGACCCTGCCGTCGCAACCAGCCTGTGGGGAATCGCGACCTCAATATCCATTGCTATCCTTGCACTACTTGCCCCGATACTCGGTGCAATAGCCGATTACAACGGAATGAAAAAGAGGATGTTTATTATCTCGCTCGCACTTGGCGCAGTGGGTGCGTTGTCGCTTGGTGTTATTAACGATTGGTTTGCATACCTGCTGATTTTTATTATGGCACGCATTGGCTATTCCGCCTGCAATATCTTCTACGATTCCATGCTTACAGACGTCACAACTGACGACCGAATGGATTATATCTCGTCCTCAGGTTATGCGTGGGGCTATATTGGAAGCTGCATCCCATTTATTCTTGGTATCGTACTTATTTTTACAAAGCCGTTTGGTATGAGTACGACTACCGCCACTCAGATTTCGTTTATTATTACTGCGCTATGGTGGGTTGGCATGAGCATTCCACTTTTAAAGAACGTGAAACAGAACTATTACCTTGAAAACAGATCGGATAAGATTTCCCATTCATTTAAGCGCATCGGTATTACGCTTAAAAAAATAACCAAGGACAAAAAACTGCTCTATTTCATCATCGCATATTTCTTTTACATAGACGGCGTATACACCATTATCAGCATGGCAACTGCATACGGCGGCGAGGTAGGCATCGACAGCAACAGTATGATCTTAGCGCTTCTACTCACACAGTTTGTTGCGTTCCCCTTTGCCATACTTGCGGGCAAATTGGCCGGTCGTTTTGGTGCTTTAAACCTAGTTCGCGTATTTGTGCTATTTTACATCGCCATCTGCATCTTCGGCTTTCAACTTGATAAACAATGGGAATTTTGGGTTCTTGCGGTGGCGGTCGGTCTTGCGCAGGGTGGTGTACAGTCGTTGTCACGTTCCTATTTTGGTAAGCTGATTCCCAAAGAGGAGTCGAACGAGTACTTCGGTTTCTTTGACATATTCGGTAAATTCGCTGATTTTCTCGGTCCGTTGTTGCTGGCGGCTTCTGGTCTTATCTTTGGGGCATCCAAATACGGCGTGCTTGCTTTAATCATCCTATTTGTAATCGGGTTCATCCTGTTGATGCGGATTCCCAATCAACTGGATTCCGCCGTCAGCGGTGAGTGATATTCGTTTAATCCGTATGAAGTAAATAAACTGCAAAATACGCAGATGAGCTTTCGCATATACCCGCGAAAGCTCATCTTTTTTAGAAAAATATCAAAATAACAGATTGACAACCCCCTTGTTATTAGATATAATAATTAAGCGTTGTCAGTTAAGGGCAACCAAAGTTAATAATACGGAGAAGTCGCCTAGCTTGGTCGAGGGCGCACGACTGGAAATCGTGTAGGCCCCAAAAGGGTCTCGAGGGTTCGAATCCCTCCTTCTCCGCCAATTTTTTAGTCGAAAGACGCCGATTGTAGAAACAATCGGCGTCTTTTTATGTAATTCATATGCAAAGCACGGTAGTCTGTTTAAAAAAACGTACCATGGTGATGCTATTATTAGTTACAATATCAATTGTTTATCAAAACACAAAATATAGTTGATTTCGGTGCAAAAATGGAGTATGCTTATACCATAAACCATACTAAATTGATATACATTAACGAAGGGTAGGATGCATCATGGCAGAGTTTAATAAAGGTAAATGGCAGGAGCACATCGATGTAAGAGATTTTATTGTAAGAAACTACACGCCATACGACGGCGACGATAGTTTTCTTGCCGCTCCTACCGCAAAGACCATTGCGCTTTGGGATAAGGTTAAGGCGATTATGGAGAAGGAGCGCAAGGCGGGCGGCGTGCTTGACATCGACGAGCACAATATCTCTACCATCACATCCCATCAGGCCGGGTATATTGACTCGGAGCTTGAGCAGGTGGTGGGTCTGCAGACCGATGAGCCGCTTAAGCGCGCGATTATGCCGTTTGGCGGTATTCGTATGGTACACACCTCACTTGAAGCGTACGGTCGCGAAATGCCCCCTGAGGTTGACCATGTATTTAAGTACCGAAAAACGCATAACGACGGTGTGTTTGACGCCTATACCGATAATATGAAGGCGGCGCGCCGCAGCGGAATTATAACAGGGCTACCCGATGCCTACGGCCGTGGACGCATTATTGGCGACTACCGCCGCGTTTCGCTGTATGGTGTTGATGCCCTTATCGCGCAGAAAAAGCAAGCAAAGGCGGACTATGTGTTTGACATTATCAACGAAGATGTCATTCGCCAACGCGAGGAGATATCCGAGCAGATTCGAGCTTTGGAAGAACTAAAGGAGATGGCGGCAAGCTACGGAATAGACATCTCCAATCCGGCTACCGATACCAAAGAGGCGGTTCAGTGGCTTTATTTTGGCTATCTTGCCGCCATCAAGGAGCAAAATGGCGCGGCGATGTCGCTTGGTCGCGTGTCAACCTTCCTTGATATCTATGCAGAGCGTGATCTTGCCGAAGGCAGGTATACCGAGCAGGAGATTCAGGAGTTTATCGACCATTTTGTTATGAAGCTGCGCATGGTACGTTTCTTGCGTACCCCTTCATACGATGAGCTGTTTTCGGGCGATCCCACATGGGTAACCGAGGCGATTGGCGGCATGTGCGCGGACGGCAGACATATGGTCACAAAAACGAGCTATCGTTTCCTTCACACCCTTGTGAATCTCGGCGCGGCGCCTGAGCCGAACATGACGGTGTTGTGGAGCGTTCGTCTGCCTGAGCACTTTAAAAAGTACTGTGCACGCATTTCTATGGAAACCTCATCCATACAGTACGAAAACGATGATATCATGCGCCCGGAATTCGGTGATGATTACGGCATTGCGTGCTGCGTTTCTGCTATGAAGATCGGCAAGATGATGCAGTTCTTCGGTGCGCGCGCTAACCTTGCCAAGGCGTTGCTGTATGCCTTAAATGGCGGTCGCGATGAAAAGAGTGGCGCACAGGTCGGTCCCGAGATGGCGCCGATTGTCTCGGATGAGACGCTCGATTTTGACGAGGTGTGGCGCAAGTACGACGCAGTCTGCCGCTGGCTGTCGCGTTTGTACATCAACACGCTCAATATTATCCATTACATGCACGACAAGTACTGTTACGAGCGCATTCAGATGGCGCTGCATGACGAGGAGATTATCCGCACCTCCGCCTGCGGGCTTGCGGGATTGTCGGTTGTAGTTGATTCGCTGAGCGCGATAAAATACGCAAAGGTGCACCCCATTCGCAACGAACAGGGTCTGACGGTGGATTTTGAGATTGAAGGCGATTTCCCCACGTTTGGTAACAACGATCCCCGTGCCAACGAGCTTGCCCGTCAAGTTACGGAGCATTTTATGAGTAAGCTTGCCAAACACCGCACCTATCGTCATTCCATCCCCACGATGAGCATACTCACCATTACCTCCAACGTGGTGTACGGTAAGAAGACGGGCGCAACTCCCGATGGGCGCAAGGCGGGCGAGCCGTTTGCTCCCGGCGCAAACCCCATGCACGGGCGTGACAAAAACGGTTGTGTCGCATCCATGATGTCGGTGGCATCATTGCCGTACAGCTATTCTAAGGACGGGATCTCTTATACGTTCTCGATAGTACCCGCGGCGCTGGGTAAGGATACGGATCAGGCCGCCACAAACCTTGTGTCACTCATGGACGGCTATTTTGCCGAGGGCGGACATCATATTAACGTAAACATTATTAACCGCGAGATACTGCTAGATGCCATGGAGCATCCAGAGCAGTACCCGCAGCTCACAATCCGTGTTTCCGGCTATGCCGTAAACTTTATTAAGCTCACCCGCGAGCAACAGCTCGATGTAATTAACCGCACATTCCACACCCGTTTTTGATGCATAAAGGAAGGGGATTTCATGCAGTTAGAGTTAAAAGGACGCATCCATTCGGTTGAGACCTTTGGCGCGGTTGACGGTCCGGGTGTTCGGTTTGTCGTATTCCTTCAGGGCTGCCCGCTCCGCTGCCTGTATTGTCATAATCCCGATTCATGGAATGGTAACGGCGGCAGAGAGATAACCGTCGCAGAACTTCTTGCCGAGATTATCCGTTACAAGAGCTTTATCAAGGACGGCGGGGTCACACTCTCCGGAGGAGAACCGTTGTTGCAGCACGAGTTTGCCAAGGAGCTGCTTGTGGCTTGTCGTAAGGAAGGGCTTCATACCGCGATTGATACCTCAGGCTGTATTCCCGTTTCGGTATGCTCTGGGGCGATTGACGAAGCGGACTTAATTCTGCTCGATATCAAGGCGGTTGATACACTGCTTTCTAAAAAGATAAGCGGAATGGGTAACGAGAATGCCTTGGAGCTTTTACGTTACTGCGAGCAAACAAACAAGCCCGTATGGATTCGCCATGTTTTGCTGCCGGATTGGACGCTGGACGCTGACCAGGCGCACCAGTTGGGGCGGTTACTTGCCCCGTTTCGTTGCGTGGAAAAGGTTGAGCTTTTACCGTTTCATAAGATGGGCGAGTTTAAGTGGGATGAGCTTAAGATTGAGTACGCCCTCACGGATACCTTGCCCCCAGAGCCAGAACGAGTAGAGGAGATAAAACGCATCTTAAGAGGCTACGGGCTTACCGTTTGATAGTAAGTAAAAACAAGCGCCATTGCTAAAAGCAGTGGCGCTTGTTTAATTGTTGGTTCGCGCACAGTTATTGCATTGTTTTTTCACCATTTAGTGTATTAGCCTAAGGGTGATGTCCCACTATCCACACGAGATTCTATGTTGGCATAAGGGAAGTCACCCTTTTGCCCGATGCTCTGCTACTTAATTTCCTCGACTCGTACATTGGTTAAGTATACCGTAGCAGTCGAACCTCTGTTGCCAAGGTTAAACTCTAGCCTTCCGTTGGGGTCGTCTTTTCCGGTCATTTCAAACTCATAGGTATACGTTTTCATCTCTTTGGAAAGGGTGAGCGTCGTGTCCTTCAAATAACGCACCCAACCGTTCGTGGGCGCCGAAACGCATACGATGATGTCTCGCTCCTCGTCTGCATACGCATCAAAGCTCACCTTGTATTTTTTTCCTTTAAGCATTGGCAGCTCGGGCTGAACCAATTGTACGGAGTAATCGACTGCACCTTGATTACTCGAAGAGATAATCATCATCGCGTCCTTAATCTCTGCTTTGCCCTCGCCGCCTTGGAATAATAGGAATTTCCAGTCGATATCATCAGTAAGATCCTCTGCCTCAGAGAAGTTTCCGTTGTTTATATAATTGCCGTCTTCAAGCGGCTCTCTGAATACCTTTTCCGGCTTCTTCACGTTAAGGTCATAGCTGGGCTTCTGATATACCCTTACATAATCGATCTCAAACTCTGCTTTATCAAAGTTAGTCGTTTCATCAGGGTTTCCCGGCCAGGTACCGCCTACTGCAAGATTAAGCTGCACGAAAAATGGTTGATTAAAGGGCGCCGGATACGGCTTTTCATCGTTGCCATCTACAGCGGTAAACCAATCGTTCACGGTATGATAATGATTTCCGTCAATATAAAACCGCATTTCGCCCGGCTCCCATTCCACTGAAAACTCGTGGAAGTCGCTTGCAAATGTTCCGGTTTCCAGCTTGTAGGTTCCCTGCTGTTGGGCATGGGGCTCACCGTAATGGATTGTGCCATGTGCGGTATCCGTCTGGTTCCCGAGTACCTCCATGATATCAATCTCGCCGCATTTGGGCCACTGTCCGTAAAAGCTCTCATCCTGAGGCATCATCCAAATGGCAGGCCAAAGCCCTTGACCCTCAGGTACCTTTGCGCGAACAACGACCTTGCCGTATTGAAAATCTTTTTTGTTCTGCGAGTTTACTTTTCCGGATGTGAAGTAGTCCTTGCCGTTTGAATTGGTTGTTTTGATGGCCTTTAAAACGAGCCTTCCATCCTTTAAGAACACGTTTTCTCCTGTTAATGTATACTCCTGCAATTCGCTGTTTGTCCATCCCGGCTCTCGGGCTTCCATACTCCAAATGGTAGCATCAAGAGTATCTCCGTCAAACTCATCATTCCACAGCAAGGAATACCCTTCATACTCCGGAATTTCCTGGGATTTTACCTGAGTCTCTTCCTGAGAGGGTTCTTCTTCTTTTTGGGGAACGGTGTTTTGGCTGCAGCCGGTCGTTGCTCCGAATAACAACAGTGCCGAAATTAACAAGCATACCTTCTTTGTCATACTCATTAATAATTACCCCTTTCTTGTTTATAAAAGTTCTATCAGGTCATCTGCAATTTCGCAGTAATGCGCATCCGTTATCCCGAAATCCTTGCCCTTATAAGTCCACGCCGCTCGGGCTATCCCGTATTCTTCAAAGACGCTATGGATATCTGAAAACCAATTCAGCGTCGTGTCGAGTGACGCTTTGTCGATTACGCCGTACTCCCCACAGTACAGAGCCGTATTTCTTTCATTTGCTGCTTTAATTGCATCGGCAAAAGCCGCTTTAATAAAACCAATATCTGCTTTTTCAGAACGTACTAGTTCGTAGATGTCCCGGTGTTCGGCAGGAAGATATTTTTCCGTCTGGTCTACACACATGCTGAAATCGTTGGGATATGAAATGGCGTAGTCGGCGGGCATTCTCTCCACCCAGTAAGCAGATTGATGCGTGTAAATCAGGGGTTCATAAAAATGAAAGGTATACACAATGTTTTCATCATACGGCTCATCAAGCTTGCTAACCCAAAGAACACTGTTGTTTCTTGCGCCGCCAAGCAGAATTTTAGTCAAGGGAGCATGCCTTCTTATTTGGGGGATGGTCCTTCTTACAATATCGTTCCAAACATCGGCAACCTGTTCATCCACAACTTCGTTCAGAAGTTCAAACGTAAGCCTCTCACTATACTTTCCATAGCGTTTTGATATCTCAACCCAAAGGGACAGGAATTTATCCTGAAGCAATGGACTCTTAAAAAAGTCATCCGCCTTTTCATCAAAGGAAAAACCGGCCGTTTTATGCAGATCCAAGATCATATTCAGGTTGTATTTTCCACACCATTCAAGGCATCGGTCGATATATGCAAATCCAGCCTCCAGATAACGGTCGTCGTCCGATTTCACAAGCTCATAATCTATGGGGAGCCGAATGTGGTCCAGCCCCCATTGGGCGATGCGCTGTAGATCGAGCTCTGTAATAAAGGTTTCGTAGTGCTCGGTTGTGTGTTCGCATTGAGAAAGCCAACCGCCAAGATTGATTCCCCGTTCATATCCTGTAAATTTCTTCATTCCAATCGCCTCCATTTTACATTTCCAATACTATCATCTTTGTTCTGCCCGTAATATCATTTTAATTGCTTTTTTGTTGATATATTGATATGATGCGAATAGAAAAACGATTGATTGGAATGATTCTATGAACTCAGAAAAAGAGCTTAGTTACAAAGAATTTATCATGCGGGAACACGAGCACTTTCATGCGCCGTATAGCCCTGAATTTGCGTTCTATCTCGCTGTAAAAAACGGGGAAGAGGATACGGTTTCTCATTTGTGCAACAATGCCTTCGCAGATAAAAGCGGATTCGGAACATTATCCGATAATCCGCTTCAAAGCTTAAAATATCATTTTGTGGTTACTGCCGCATTACTGTCAAGGTATTGCATTGAGGGTGGAATGGAGCATGAGACGGCATATAGCCTAAGTGATTTGTATATTCAAAAGGCGGATAGATGCGCGTCCGAAAAGCAAATATCGCAGCTGCATGCAGTTATGTCAGCCGACTACACAAAGAGAATGAATAGTATTCGCAAAAGCCGAATTCATTCAAAACAGATTACACGATGTGTAGATTATATCTACAATAATCTGCACAAACGAATACTCATCACCGACCTTGCTCGCTATACAGGGCTTCACCCCAGCTATCTTTCCAGACTCTTTAAAAAGGAGACCGGAATTACGGTTACCGATTACATACAAAGCAAAAAAATAGAAACCGCGAAAAATATGCTGAAGTATTCCAGCTACAAAATCTCACAGATTTCAACCATATTAGCCTTTCCCAATCAGAGCTATTTTGTCGAGATTTTTAAGAAAATAGCAGGAATGACCCCCAAAAAATATCAGGATGTGTATTTTAGAGAAATCGGCATTGGTACAAATAACCGTGAGTAGATTTTTGAAAAGCTGATAGCAGGGTAAGGTTGCCTCATCATCTAAACCTCTTGCGTAAAAACCTCATGCAGGGTAAACTTCGCGCAAAGAAGCTGTGCATCCTTACCAAACAAGCACTGCATGTAATCACCTCTAGCCGAGTGTCGCTCGACTATTGTTATTCCAATTGCCCGTCCGCTGTCTGTGGGCATCTTGACCCCATCTATGGATTCAAGGTAGCCCGCCTCAATCAGTAACTTATTTAGGCTTTGACCGCTAATTTTAGTTTCTCCATAACGCAGGAGGACAGCGCTGATATTGTCTGCTACGCGGGAGATCTGTAATGGGTTATCGTCAAATTCGAACTGTTCCCAAAACAGCTCCGGTGTAAGTGCTACGGCTTGTTCTTTCGGCTCGGTACTGGGTTCTTCCTCCTGCAGCAGCTGCAAAAACTGCGTCCCGTACCGTTCCAGCTTAACCTGTCCCACACCACTGACAGTGAGCAATTCCGCCTCGGTACGTGGATGCTTACCGCACATATCCACCAAGGTGGCATCGGAAAAGATGACAAACGCGGGAACCTTTTCTTCCCGAGCAATCGCTAGCCGGAGTTCTTTGAGCTTTGAGAACAGTCCCTCGGAAACCGCGTATGCGGGCTCTTGCGTACGTTTTCTTGCCCGTTCTCCCTTTGCGGAGACTTCAGGCTTGCTCGCGCGAACGGTCACCGTCACTCCACCAAACAGTACCTCGTTTGCCCGCGACGTCGCGCTGAGGTAACCGTCATCATAAACATATCCCAAAGCGGTAAGGCGGTTAATCAGCTGCCGGACATATCGGCGGGAAGTGCCTTTCAAAATGCCAAAAGTGGGCAAATCGGTAAAATCATCACTCTTACCGAGAATAATGTCAGCTGTATGAGTAAACATGAACCGCTTGCCCGCCCTGTTTAACCGTAGAATATGAGAAAGGACCTTTTGCGCATCTACGGTCACATCGGTTTCATCAAAATTACCGTTACAATTGCCGCAGTTGCCGCACTCGTCGGTAGCGGGCTCGCCGAAATAGCCAAGCATATACCGCCGCAGGCATCCATCCGTTTCACAATACCGTTCCATTAGGCTCAGCAGCTTTTTATTGCGGGCAATTTCGCTGGGGTTTTCGCTTTGACCTATGAGAAACAGCGCGGTATTGATGTCTTTGCGCGCATAAAACAAGATGCAGTCTGCAGGGAGCCCGTCGCGCCCAGCACGCCCTGCCTCCTGATAGTAGCTCTCCACATTCTGCGGAATGTTGTAGTGGATGACAAAGCGAACATTGGATTTATCAATTCCCATGCCAAAGGCATTTGTCGCAACGATTATCTTTACCCGGTCATAGAGAAAATCGTCCTGAGATTGGCTGCGCTCGGTATCGGGCAGTCCTGCATGATATGGCGCCGCCGAGTATCCGTCGGCTTTCAGCTGCTCTGCGACATGCTCCACTTCCTTTCGGGTAGAGCAGTAGATGATACCGTTGCCCTCATTGCCTTTAAGATACTCTATGAGTGTCGAATACTTGTCCTTTACATCCGGCTGCTTAACTTCAAAATACAGGTTGGGGCGATCAAACCCGGTTACTAGCGCAAGGGGATTTTGCAAACCCAGCGTTGCCACAATATCTTCCCGCACGCGCGGCGTCGCGGTCGCCGTAAAAGCCGCCACCACGGGACGCGTGGGCAATCCGTCCACGAATTTGGGGATATCCAAATAACTGGGGCGGAAGTCCTGCCCCCATTGGGAAATGCAGTGCGCTTCGTCAACCGCAATCATGGATATTTGCAGCCCCAAAGCAAGCTCCATCATAGAAGGCGCAAGCAACCGCTCCGGGGCGATGTAGATGATTTTATACAATCCGCTCCGCGCATTATTCATTGCCCGATTCCATTGAGCATCCGTAAGTGAACTGTTGATGAATGCTGCGGGTATGCCAGTTGCCACAAGGGCCTGCACTTGGTCGCGCATAAGGGAAATAAGCGGCGAAATGACCAACGTAACGCCCGGCAACAGCATGGCAGGCACTTGGTAACACAGCGATTTTCCTGCTCCCGTAGGCATAACCCCCAAAGCATCCCGCCCATGAGCGAGTGCATCAATAAGCTCGGCTTGTCCCTCGCGGAATTCATCATAGCCATAGTATCGTTTGAGTATTTCGTTTGCGAACACCGGCTATCTCACCTCCGTTGCCCATGCAATAATAGTATATTATAATATTATTTGAATAAATTACCGATCAAAATCGATAATTAACGCTTAATTATATCATACAGTAAATTTACATTTACATATATTGCATGATGCTAACGCAAAAAAGAGAGGGTTTTGCCCTCTCTTAAAAAATATTACTGATACCGATAGGTGGACGGGTTAAAGAAGCCGTCTCGTAGGATGTCAATATACTCAAAGGCACGACCTGTGCCGATGGCAACACAGTTTGTGGGGTCATCCGCCACACGCGCCTTCATGCGAAGCTGTGAGGTGATGTACTCGGCAAGTCCGCGCAGCATCGAGCCGCCCCCGGTAAGAACAAGACCTGCCTCAGAAACGTCTGCCACAAGCTCGGGCGGAGTGCGCTCCACTACCGACTGAATGGCTTGAACAATCAGCGAAATCGGCTCGTCCAATGCCTCTTTGGTTTCCACCGCCGAGATGGTGATCTTTTGCGGCAGACCTGTAATCAGGTTCCTGCCCTTAATCTCCATGGTTTCGCTTGGGTCTGGTTCCCAAACGCAGGCAATCTCCTGCTTTAAGCGTTCTGCTGTCTTTTCACCAATCAGTACGCTGTATTTGTTGCGGATGTACTTAATGAGCGCTGCGTCAAATTTATTGCCCGCTATTTTAAGTGAGGATTTGCACACAATACCGTTGAGTGAGATAACCGCAATATCGGTCGTGCCTCCGCCGATATCAAGAATCATGCATCCGTTGGGCTGTGAGATATCGATCCCCGCGCCAATTGCCGCCGCAACAGGCTCCTCAATCAAGTAAACCTTGCGCGCGCCAGCGGTAATCGCCGCTTCTATGACGGCGCGAGACTCTACATCGGTAATGCCGGAGGGGACACAAAAGGCCACGCGCGGTTTGAACAGCATATTGCCATATGAGCGTTTTAAAAAGTGCTTAATCATCTGCTCTGTGAGCACATAATCGGAGATAACGCCATCCTGAAGCGGACGTACCGCACGGATGTTATCGGGCGTTCTGCCAAGCAGCTTAAACGCCTCTTCCCCCACGCTGACGATCTTGCCGGTAAGCGTTTCTACCGCTACAATTGATGGCTCGTATAAAACGACGCCCTTGCCAACAATATACACAATGACGGTGGCAGTGCCAAGATCGATGCCGATGTCCCTTTTGCCCATTTCTTTTTCCTTTCTGCCCGTTCGCGCAGCACACGATGAAACACGGGGCACCCGTGTAATAAAATGTCATGGTGAGGATAGTGTTCCAAAATCGGTTATACTTTTCATTATACAAACAAAACGTACTTTTTTCAAGCATTTATCGGTTTGGTTGCACAAAAAACGACGCAATATACCGCCTTTGCTCCGCCCGCCTTTAAGACGCGGGCACATTCGCGCAAGGTTGCACCAGTTGTTAGAATATCGTCCACCAAAAGGATGGTCTTACCCTTTATCGACGCGCCCTTGCCCAGCCGATAAATCCCCGCGACATTCTTTGTGCGCACATCGCGGTGCTGCAGATGCTGTGACTGGTTTTTACGAAACTGAATAAGAATATTCTTGGTATAGCTTATGCCAAGCCTTCTTGCCAGCGGACGAGCAATCATCTCTGCCTGATTATACCCCCGCGCGCGCCGCTTTAATCGGTGCATCGGCACCGCGATTACCATGTCAAACCGAATACCTTGTAAACGCGCGACGAACTGCTTTGCCATATAGGCGCTTAGATAACGCGCAATATAGGGTGTCTCGCCGTATTTGAGCAGCAGAATACCCTGCTTTGGCAGCTCCTCATAATAAAACGAGGCGACACAGCGTTCGTATTCAGTAGGCTGCTCGGCGCAGGAGCAAAAGCCGCGTTCCATCCCGCATGCAGAACAGGTAATCCCGCTTATGGGCAAAACCGTTTTGCGGCAGTGCGCACAAACAGCGCGGTCGTATGCGGTTATCTCCCCGCAAAAGCAGCATACGCTGGGGAACAAAAAATTGATGAGCATCTGAGATGTCTTCATAGCACCGCTCCGTCCGTCAGCCCAAAACCTCTTCGATAATGAACTGGCGCAGATTTGAGTAACGCCATGTCTTCTTATTGTTATTTACCATGTAAGAGAGCGCTTCGGGGTTACCAAGCAGAATAAGCAGGCGCCTTGCGCGGGTAACCGCCGTGTATAACAGGTTGCGATAATACAGGTTTTGTCCCGGTTTTGCCAGCGGGATAATCACCGCCTCGTACTCGCTGCCCTGACTTTTATGCACCGTGATGGCGTAGGCAAGCTCAAGCTCATTGAGCTGCTCAAACGCGTAATCCGCAATGCGGTCGTCGTAACGAATGGATACAAGCTGTGCGGCGCGGTCAATTGTCTGGATGATGCCGATGTCACCGTTGAACACCCCCGCACCGTTTTCACCGTCGTCACGCGTCCACAGGATATCGTAGTTGTTGCGCACCTGCATCACCTTGTCACCTTCGCGAAAAAGTTGATAGCCGCCTTTCACCTCCGGCTTGTTCTCTGCCTTTGGGTTTAGCGCCTGTTGCAGGCGGGCATTGAGCGTTCCAGTACCAAGATCCCCGAGCCTGCTCGGGCACAGCACCTGAATATCCCACAGCGGAGAGTAGCCGTAAGCCTTTGGTAGACGCACCTTGCACAAAGAAACTAATAAGTCCGCCTCCTGTGCCGCGTCGCACTGCAAAAAGAAGAAGTCGTTATCCTTAACATCAATGGATGGCAGCTCGCCGCGGATGATCTCGTGGGCACTGGTGACGATTAGGCTCTGGGCTGCCTGCCGGAAAATCTCGGTGAGCATCACGGTGGGTACGCAGTCGCTGTCAAGCAGATCCTGCAGGATGTTTCCCGCCCCAACAGAGGGTAGCTGATCGGAATCGCCCACCAGTACAATCCGACAGGAAAGCTTTGCGGCGGCAAGCAACGACTCAAACAACAGGGTGTCCACCATCGAGAACTCGTCCACAATCAGCACGTCGCAATCGAGCGGGTTTCGCGCATTGCGCCGAAAGGACGGCTTGTCCCCTTTGGTGTACTCCACCTCCAGCAGGCGGTGGATGGTCTTTGCCTCATAGCCGGAAAGCTCGCTCATCCGTTTAGCGGCACGCCCCGTGGGGGCTGCGAGTGCCACCTTGCCCCCCGATTTGCCATAAAGCTCAATGATGCCCTTTATGGTAGTGGTCTTTCCCGTTCCGGGGCCGCCTGTTAGTACCATAATGCCGTTACAGAGCGCCATCGATATCGCCTTTTTCTGCATGCGCTCGTAGTTGATACCCATCTCCTGCTCAAGAACCGCTATCTCGGTGGACCAGTCGCGCTTTGTATCGGGAGCGCAACGAATAATAAGCGACAATCTGCTCGCGATAAACCGTTCCGCGTAGGCGTACTCGGGCAGATAGATGTACTGTTTGTCCCCTATCTGCTCGCTTACAACTGCTTCGCGCTGCGATTGCTCATAGACGGTGTTTTCGATGTCGTCTGTTGAGATATTCAGCAGCTGTTGTGCTCGCTCAATCAAGGATTGATACGGCAGGCAGGTGTGACCATTTTTGCAGGAGGAAAGCAGAATGTGGTTTATGCCCGACGCAATTCGTTCGGGCGACTCCGGCAATAGCCCGAATGTTTTTGCGATCTCGTCCGCTTGGGTAAAATCAAGCCCAATCTCATCGGCGCATAGTACAAAGGGGTTTGCGCTGACGATATCCACCGTAGCGGGACCGTATTGCTTCCACGCTCTCACACAGCACAGCGGTGGCACGTTGTGCCCCTTCAGGAACGCCATCACGGTGCGGATACCAAACACCTGCTTAAAACTATTCTCTATCTGCCTTGCGCGCGCCTTTGAGATTCCGCTAATCTGCTCGAGCATATCGGGCTGTCGTTCAATAATTTCAAGCGCCTTATCACCAAGCGCCTCTACAATTCGTTTTGCGGTTTTTGGACCAACACCCTTTACTGCGCCGGAGGATAGATATTTGAGTACCGCAGCAGAGGTTGCGGGTAGCCGCACCTCGCAGGTAATAGCCCGAAACTGCGAGCCATGTGTGGCGTGGGTCGTATAGCTGCCCATTAGCTTGACCTGTTCGCCCTCACTAACTTCGGCGAGTTCTCCGACGGCTGTCACAAGCTCCCCGCTGCTGTCCAGCTCCAGAACCGTAAAGCCTGTCTCCTCATTGCGAAACACAATGGTTTCAATTGTCCCCTCTAAAACGGCAAATTCCTCGTCGCGCATTGTGTTCCTCCAGCGTTCAATTCATTCTTTTTCAGTATATCCCTTACCCCGACGTTTGTAAACCTGCCACGCGCATGATTTCGCTAGGTAACTGCTGCTCCTCACACAATACGATGTTCCCATACTCCATACTGAGCCGCTCCGCAATCTCACGCAGCTCCGCATCGGTATCGTCATACAGAATGAATAGCACGGTTCCTCGCGGTTGCAGCGTGTATTCCAGCAGGTTTTCAACAGCTCGAACGGAATATTCCAGCTCGGATGCCTGCCTGCGGATGATTTTGATTGTGGCTGTATTGTCTTTGCCAAACAACAGAAACCGCGCAGCTAGCTCCAGTACAAAGATTATACCAAAAACCGAAAGTGCGGATAACAGGATAACAATGACTGTTTGCGGCATAATAACCCCTCCTCATCTGACTTGTTATGGCCAGAACACACCTAAGATAATCTTTTTTGTAGATTGGCACTGGTTGCATCGTAATAAAGGAGAAACCAAACCATTCGCATTGTAAATCCCGCTAAAAATGCCCCTTTTTATGTATCTACTCTAATTTATTGTATGTGGAAGTAAATATGTTGTGATTATTTATCAGTTGACACCCACCCCGCTGCATACTATAATAATGGCATAATCTGTTTCAGGGCGAGGTGTAACTCCTCACCGGCGGTAAAGGGCGTACAGCCACGAGTCCGCGAGCGGGATATCTTCCCGCCGATATCGGTTAGATTCCGAAACCGACGGTATAGTCCGGATGAAAGAAACAAGAACCATACCGTTTTACGATATGAATTCGTTTCGCCCCTGAGCTTTACTGGTTCAGGGGCTTTTTGTATGGTTTTTTGTTTGGGGCGGCTTTCCCCTATTCGCCGACAAAACAGAAATCATCTTATTTGGAGGAATAAACCATGCGTGCCAACAGCAAAACCAGACAGCTTACCTACATCGCGATGTTTTCTGCTATCTCAACTGTTTTGATGTACCTTGAATTTCCACTGCCCTTTATGCCGCCTTTTTTAAAGGTTGACCTAAGTGGTATACCAATCTTGCTAGCAGCGTTTATGCTTGGTCCCGTTCAGGCGGTTGCAATTACCCTCATTAAAGACCTCGTTCACCTGCTTTCCACCCAAACGGGGGGTGTGGGTGAGCTTGCAGACTTTTTGGTTCTTTCCACCCTTGCCGTTACGGCGCACTATGTTTATGTGCTTGCCAAAACGAAAAAAAGTGCGCTGCTTGGGTGCGCAACTGGAAGCATCGCGGCGATTGCGGTGGCAAGCGTTTCAAACCACTTGCTAATTATCCCGTTTTATTCCAAGATAATGCCCATTGACGCCATTATTGCCGCCTGTGCCGCAGTAAACCCCGCCATCGACAGCATCGGCATGTATATCCTGCTGGGCGTTATTCCGTTTAACATTGTAAAATGTTTTATCCTTTCATTTGTCACCATGCTAAGCTACAAAAAGCTTGCACACCTGATTCGCGCAAGTATACCCGTTTAGTATATTACATGTTGACATTTTCCACCCTTTCATACTATAATGGTACTAGACAATTGAATATCTCCTTATCAAGAGTGGTGGAGGGACTGGCCCTGTGAAACCCGGCAACCTGCAGATGTAAGGTGCCAATTCCAGCGTTAAAACGATAGATGAGGCTAAAATTAACTTAGACGCCTCATCCTTATCGGTTGAGGCGTTTTTATTATTCAGTATAAAAGCGGCGTATCTGCCGCCGCGAAAAAAGCAACACTAACGTTGTTGTATATCGATTTGCAATGGAGGAAAACAGATATGTCCAAGATGCTTTTTACATCCGAGTCAGTCACCGAGGGTCACCCCGACAAGGTGTGCGACCAAATTTCAGACGCTGTACTGGATGCGATTCTTGCCCAAGACCCACTGGCGCGTGTGGCGTGTGAGACCGCTGTCACCACCGGAATGGCCCTTTTGATGGGCGAGATCACCTGCAACTGCTATGTGGATATTCCAAAGCTTGCGCGTTCGGTAATTCAGGATATCGGCTATGACCGCGCAAAGATTGGTTTTGATGCGACTACCTGTGCGGTTCTGACGTCTATCGACGAGCAGTCACCCGATATCGCGATGGGTGTAAACCGTGCGCTGGAAACCCGCGACAGCGATGCCAACGACACCGGCGCGGGTGATCAGGGCATGATGTTCGGGTACGCGTGCGACGAGACCAAAGAGCTGATGCCTATGCCCATCTC
>JAEZVA010000097.1 GCA_023443315.1 Bacillota bacterium
CAGACCATCCTTGACGCCGCCAACCGCGTGATTTCGCACAACACCCTGCGCAAGGGCAAGGAGCTATGGACAAACAACGACAAGGGCGAACAGGTGCTCGTTTACCGTGCATCGAGTGCCGAGGACGAAAGCGCGTTTGTCGCTTCTACCATTGAAGAAAACGTGCGCACCGGTCGCAAATACGCAGATCACGCGATTTTGTACCGTATGAACGCGCAATCCGCACAGCTGGAGCAGCACTTCATCAAGGCTGCCATCCCCTACCGCATCATCGGCGGGCTGCGCTTTTATGAGCGCAAGGAGATTAAGGATATCCTCGCTTATCTGGCCGTTATCAACAACCCCGCCGACGCGGTACGTCTTTCGCGCATTATTAACGAGCCCAAGCGCGGCATCGGCGACGCGACCGTAGCCGTCGCCCGCGAGATTGCAGACAACCTTGGCGTTTCGATGTTTGAGGTCATCCGCGAGGCGGAGAACTACGCGGGGCTTGCTCGAAAAGCCGCTTCTCTACGGGCGTTTGCCGACATGATGCAGGGCTTTATCGACACCGCGCAGGACACCCAGCTTGATGTTTTGCTCGATAGCGTGATGGAAGATACGGGCTACATGGAGATGCTGCACGCGCAGGGAGAAGAGGGTTTAACCCGCATAGAAAACCTAAGCGAGCTGTTAACCAACGTGAAGAAGTATACCCTAAACAACGAGGACGCGGGGCTTTCCGGCTTTTTGGAGGAGGTCTCGTTGCTGACCGATATTGATAACTACGACGGTGACGCCGACGCGGCGGTGATGATGACCATGCACTCCGCCAAGGGGCTTGAGTTTCCGTTTGTGTTTATCGTGGGTATGGAGGAAGGCATTTTCCCCGGTATCCGCGTGATGTACGACCCCACGGAGGTGGAGGAGGAACGCCGCCTTGCTTATGTTGCGATTACAAGAGCGAAGGAAAAGCTAACCATAACAAACGCCGCTTCCCGCATGCTGTTTGGTCAGACCTCGCGCAACCGCCCCTCCCGCTTTTTGAGTGAAATCCCCACCGAGTTTAAAAACGAAACAGGGCTTACCTCCTGGACAAGCAAGCCGCAAACGCCCGCCTACACCCCGCCGCATACCCGCTCGGGCGGGCTCTCTGACCCCGTACACGTTTCGGGCAAGCCGCAGGGCTTTGGCGCTAAGCAGAGCTTTACTTCAGGCGAGCGAGTGCGCCACAAGATTTTTGGCGACGGCATGATTCTCTCCACTACGCCGATGGGCAACGACACCTTGCTTGAGATTGCGTTTGACACACGCGGTACAAAGAAGATTATGTCCAACTTCACAAGCCTTGAGAAGCTGTAGGCTATAGATCGATTTCCTCCCCATTTAATGGTATCAAAACCTGATCTTGAAGCCTATTTTCTACTATCGCCTCGTAAAGCTTCTCTCTTGTAAGGCGACAATGGTTCCACGCTTCCATGTGAATGGCTATTGTCTTTGCATTGGGGGCACAGGCGCAAACCGATAAAATATCCGCCTTATCCATGGTGATGGGTCTGCCGGTTTCAAACCGTGCTTCCCCGCAATAGCAAACGATGATATCCGGGTGGTACTGGTAAATCGCCGCCTTGGTATAAGAACCCCAAACCGTATCACCCGTCAGGTAAACGGTTGGCTTACCCTGCGCGGAAAGGATGTATCCCGATGAGGGCGCCATGCTTTTTGCTATGACCCCGTGACCATGTCGCGCCTTTGTTCTGCAGATACTTACCCCCTGCCACACTTCCTGCGTTTTGACTGGTATCACCTGCGTAAACCCGAGCTCGGTGAGTTTTTTCTCGTCTTCGGGCTGACAGAATACCGGCAGCTGCTTTGGAAGCAGGTTTGCCGCCGCCTTATCAAAATGGTCGCTGTGGGTGTGGGTAACAAGAACCACGTCACAGCTTAGCAAGGACTGGACGGGTACTGGCAGGTCGACGAGTGGGTTGTTGCGGGTATCCGGCACCCCCTCAATCGCGGGCAGTGCCCCCTTTGGGGATAACACGGGGTCAATTAACAGCCGTTTGTTTTGAATTGTAAGCACACACGTTGAGTGCCGAATGTGTTGCAGCCGCATAGCTATAATCACGCCTTTCTAATCATCCGTACTTCATCCTTATTATACTTCACGTTTTGCTTGACCCGCTAAACAATTGCCGCTTACCGACTTGAGTGATGAAAGGATACGGACTGCGATGCTTGACCAAACCGACCGTGAGATCATTAACCTGTTATCCAAAAATGCTAGAAGCCAGTGGCAGGAGATCGGAGACGCGGTTCATCTGACCGGGCAGGGCGTGAAGAATCGGGTTGACCGTCTTGAAAAGAACGGCGTGATACAAAGCTACACCATAACGACTAACCCATATAAAATGGGGCTGTTTTGTGAAGCGTTCGTCACCGTATTTATGAAGACCACCGAGCACCAAGCCTTTTTGCACCACCTTGCGCAGTGCGCCTCGGTATCCGAGGTTTATCGCATCGGTGGAGAGGGCTGTTATCTTATAAAGGTGCTTGCCGCAGACCAGCGGGAGCTTACCGCGTTGCTCGATGAGATATTGCAGTATGCAAACTATCGTGTTAATATGACGATTGACCGCATAAAGTAATTTGCCTTTTATCTTGCCTGCCGAAATTCGGCAGCCGCCGCACCGCATTATCGTACATAAGCGGATGTGCGGCAGAATGGAGGTCCGTATGCCAAAGGTTACCCTGATATCCTACACGCCTGAGCCAGAAAAGACGGTGGCAGCTGCCGCAAAGCTGTGTTATAGCAACGCGGACAGCATCGAGACGCTGACCGATGGTCTGACCCCCGAAAGCGCCGCGAAGTTCGTCGCCATGCTCGCGGAGATTGGGCACGAAAGCCCCATAGAGCACGCGAGCTTTACGTTTGGCATCGAGGGCGTTTCTCGTGCGCTGCTTGCACAGATTACCCGGCACCGCATCGCATCCTTTTCGGTGCAGAGCCAGCGCTATGTGCGCAAGAGCGGCTTTGAATACATCGTTCCGCCCGAGATTGCCGCCATCCCCGAGGCGAAGCAAGAGTACCTGCGCGCGATGGAAGCGGCATCAAGCCACTACGACAAGCTAAGCGAGATACTGCTTGCAGAGCACACAAAACGGCTGGTCGCTCAGGGGCTTACGGCGGAGACGGCGCAAAAGAAGGCGGAAAAGCTCGCCATTGAAGATGCGCGCTTTGTACTGCCCAACGCCTGCGATACCCGCATGATTGTAACCATGAACGCGCGAAGCCTGCACAACTTTTTCGCCCACCGCTGCTGCAACCGCGCACAGTGGGAGATCCAGGCTGTCGCGGATGAAATGCTGCGTCTTGTGACTGCGGTTGCCCCCAACCTGTTTGCGTCGGCGGGACCCTCCTGCGCAAACGGTCCCTGCCCAGAGGGCAAGATGAGCTGCGGCAAAATTACCGAGGTTCGCGCAAAGTATGCACAGCTAAAGCAGCGCAGCTAGTGCAAGTCGTATTACACGGTAAAAATGCGGTAATATTAAGATGATTTCTTTCTTATAGAATGTAGAGGTGCTTTTTATGATTTATGTTTTTTTTGCGGACGGATTTGAAGAGATGGAGGCGATAGCGCCCCTTGACATCCTGCGCCGCGCGGAATTGGAAGTAACCGCGGTGGGCGTTGGCGGCAAGGTGATTCGCGGCGCGCATGGCATTTCTGTGGTTTGTGATATTGAAGCGACCGATGCCTCTCTGGCAGATGCCGAGATGATTGTGCTGCCGGGTGGTCTGCCAGGCACGCTGAACCTAGAAAAGAACGAGATTGTGCAGTGTTTTATTGATTTCTGCGCACAAAATAATAGATGGATAGGCGCTATCTGTGCCGCGCCCTCGATACTTGGGCACAAAGGGCTATTAAGCGGCAGGCAGTTCACCTGTTCGCCCGGGTTTGAAACCCAGGTGAACGACGGATTATACCGTGCGGGCGGCGTTGTACGAGACGGCAGGGTTATTACCGCTGCAGGCGCCGGACTTTCTGTCGATTTCGGGCTTGCTCTGGTGGAGGCATTGCTTGGAAAGGAACGCTCCGACCTGCTGGGAGCCTCGATGCAATGCAAAGATTTGACATAAGAGCCTACAAGCAGACCCTCCGAAGCCGATATAAAGGGATTCGTCTTTCTATGACTGCCGAACATAAGGCGCAGTGCGATGCTGAGATATTTATGCGCCTTAAGGGGCTTTGGCAGGTAAAAAACGCGGACCTTTTGCTTACCTATGTTTCCACCGCCATTGAGGTTGATACGCTTGCGTTAATTGAGTGGGCGTTAGCCGCGGGCAAGCGCGTTGCGGTGCCCTATTGCATCGACAACACGCGCGACATGTGTTTTTACCTAATTCGCTCTTTGGATGACCTGAGCCGACGCACCTTTGGTGTGCTTGAGCCCATCCCCGAACGATGCGAGAAACTGACCAGTGCAAAAAACAGCGTATGCATTGTACCTGGTCTTGCGTTTGACAAACAGGGCTTTCGCCTTGGCTACGGCAAAGGCTATTACGATAGATTTCTTTCGCGATATTCGGGCGTGATGATTGGCGTGTGCTATCGCAGCTGCATCTTACACCGATTGCACAGAGGGCGCTTTGACGTCGCCTGCCACATGCTTGTTACAGAACAAGAAACGATAAACTGCCGCACCCAAAAAGGCTAATGCGGTAATAACCATAGAGCAGGGAGGAAATAGCAATGACTCCATACGACCCCAAGAACGAAGGCTATGAGGAGAAAAAGCTCTCCGAGGAGCTTGCAAAACGCGCGGCAGAGAATGCACGACCCAAGCCGGTTATATTTGACATAGAAAAATCAGACGAGGAATTCTTTGGCGGGGGCAGTAAGGGCGTTTCGAGCAACCCGAAGTCCCAAGAGCCCGCCCGCCCGCAGGTTCCTTCTGAGCCGACGGCTGTGCCCAGACGACCCGTGTATCAGCCCAACTCCTTTGCCGAGCTTCCCCCTGATGTGAAGGAAGCGCCCGGTAACGCCGGTGCGCAGGTGGGTGAACCCACCCGCGTCATTCCACGTCAGGCGATTGAGCGACAGATGAACGCTTCCCAAAAGGAAGACGGCGTTAAGATTTACGGCGATAAGTCGCAACCGCAGGCATCCTATTATTCAAACATACCCAAAGTCCCCGCAAAACCGGCTAAGCCGTTTAAGCTAAACATTGCCGATGAAGATTACAATGCGATTCCCGATTTTGACAACCGCAACCGTCCGGCACAGCCCGCTGCGCGCAGCGCTATGCCACCGGCAGACGGCAAGCGCCCTCGCCCACCCGCCGCCCCTTCGGGCAAGGAATTTGATTACGTCCCCCCTTCTGTGCCTGAGGAACACCCGAGAACAAGCCGCGGCAACAAAACCATGCGCAGCCTGGGACGGCTTGCCAACGGCGTCATCTATACCATCGGCGTGCTGTTTGCGTCCATCTTGCTTTCAATCTTCATCCTGCAATCGATGAGCGATGTGCTGGGGTTGTTTAAATCCGAGAAAGAGATCTCTGTCACCATCCCCGCGAATGCGGACACACAGCAGGTCTCCGCGATACTAAAAGAAAGCGGTGTCATCTCGCAGCCGCTTACGTTTCGACTTTACTCCAAGTATCGCGAACACGGCGATGTGTTTTTAACCGGCAACTTTTTGCTGAACTCGAATATGTCATACGACGAGATCATCAAAGTAATTCAGGTTGCACGCAGCGAACGTAAGGTTGTTTCTATCACATTTATCGAGGGCATGAGCATACTGGAAATCGCCAACAAACTGCAGGAAAACAATGTGTGTGACGCACAGGAATTTATTGATGTGCTTAACACCACCGATTTTGGATATGAATTTGAGGACTTAATCCCCACAGGCGGTAACCGCTACCTAAAGCTGGAGGGGTATCTGTTCCCCGATACGTACAGCTTTTACGTTGGCGAAGCGCCAAACTCTGTGGCAAAAAAGTTCCTCGCAAACTTTAATAAAAAGATTACGGCAGACCTGATTGACCGCATTAACAAGATGGACATGACGCTGGATCAGGCGATTATTCTTGCCTCCATTATTCAGAAGGAGGGTCGTACACTTGACGATATGTACAATGTGTCTAGTGTATTCAACAACCGCTTGAACAAGCCAAAAAGTTTCCCCATGCTACAGTCGGACGTTACCATCAACTATGTAAACGACAACATCTTCCCGTTTGTAAGTAGCGAAGAGGATCGACAGGCTTATGCGTCTGCGTATAACACATACAAGTGTGAGGGGCTTCCGATTGGGCCGGTGTCAAACCCCGGTATTAACGCGATAAAAGCGGCCATATACCCTGATGAAACCCCGTTTTATTACTTCCTTACCGATGAAAAGATGGCGTATTACTATGCCGAAACTCTGGCAAAGCACGAGGCTAACCTCGCCAAAGCAAAGCAGGTAGGCGAAGAGATAGGCGGCGTTACCACCCATACTGAGGAGTAATACGAACGCTTTAAGCAAAAATAAACTTGACTAAGCGGGCGGCTTCTTGCCGCCCGCTTAGTATGATGAAAGGGATGTTGCGGCATGTCTAATCAGCGGTTTCCTGAGGTTTTAGCTCCTGCCGGAGACCTTTCGCGTCTGATTGCCGCGGTGGACTTCGGTGCGGACGCGGTATATGTGGGCGGCAAGGCGTTTTCCATGCGCAATGCGTCTGCAAACTTTGATGAAGATGATCTTTTGCGTGGGGTACAGTATGCCCACGCAAACGGCGCAAGGGTGTATCTTGCGTGTAATACCCTGCCCCATTGTGAGGAAGCAGAGCAGCTTGAGGGCTACTTCTCGTTTGTAAAGGATTCGGGCGTGGACGCCGTAATCGCAAGTGACATCGGGGTGCTTGGGCTTGCGCGCCGCTGTATGCCAGAGATGGAGCTGCATATCTCTACCCAAGCAGGGGTGGTAAACCATCTAGCGGCAAACGAACTGTATGCCATGGGTGCAAGACGCGTGGTGCTTGCGCGCGAGCTAAGCTTGCGGGAGATTAGATACATCCGCGACCACACCCCGCCCAACCTTGCCCTAGAGGTGTTTGTTCACGGTGCGATGTGCGTATCGTTTTCGGGGCGGTGCCTGTTGTCCTCATACATTGCAGGGCGAGATGCAAACCGCGGCGAGTGTGCCCAGCCCTGCCGCTGGCGGTATTCCTTAACGGAAGAAAAGCGTCCAAACGAGCATTACCCGATCTTTGAGGATGATGGGGGCACATACATCCTAAACGCCAAAGACCTATGCATGATTGAGCATATCCCCGAGCTGATTGATGCGGGGGTCTCCAGCCTAAAGATTGAGGGGCGAGCAAAAAGCGATTACTATGTATCGGTTATCACAGGTGCCTACCGCATGGCAGTGGATGGATACCGTAACGACCCACAAAACTATAAAACCGAACAGTGGCTAATTGACGAGGTGCACAAGGTAAGCCACCGTCAGTACGGGACCGGCTTCTTTTTTGGGCAGCCGGATAACGGACAGTACTACGAAACGGGTGGCTACGTGCGTGACTACGATGTGGTTGCCGTAGTGGAGGACTGGCAGGACGGCACGGCGTTTTGCATTCAACGCAACAAGCTGTACATGGGGGATGAGGTAGAGGTGCTTGCACCCCGCTCAAAGCCCTTTGACCTGACCGTAACCCGCCTACTCTCTGCCGAGGGCGAGGAGATTGAGAGCACACCCCACCCGATGATGCGGTTTTCAATGCCCTGCCCTACCCCGGTCAAAAAGGGCACGGTGATTCGCCGCAGGGCAAAGCCGTAAATAAACGACGCCGTAACGATGACTGGTTCATCGTTACGGCGTTCATGTTATTGCGAGTGCGGTAAGATTTTTATACCGAGGTGATTTATCCGGCAATCTCCAAGCGTTCTATGCGCTTTTCAAGAGCTTCAATCTTCCGTTCCAGTTCCCACTGTTTTTCATGAGTGAGCTTGTAACCGTCAAATAGAGCATCGATACGCTTTGTTATGTCGTTTTCCATATCAATTCTGATTGCCTTTACTTCGGCTTCAATGGAATTCAGTTTATCGGCAGTGACCTTGTTCTGCCCGTCAATGATTTTTGCTTGGTCTGCGAACATTTCGGCTATCTGACTAAGTAGTTCCTGATTATCCATGGTGTGTCCTCCTTTATCCGGCGGCTTTACTGCCATTATACAGGCGCTTGTATGTATTGTCTAGGGGGGTCGTGTGCATCCGAATACAACTATTGTTTTGTATTACTATCTTAGGTAAAGACTTGCGTGAAATCGCTCAAGCGCCGTTTGCTGCGCCTTGATAACACGGTCGCACCAACTGTCAAACTCGTCGTCTGTTTGTTGGAGTTCGGGCGAATCCATGATGTGACGCACCGTGCGGGTAAGCCCCTCGTCCACCCGAACGGTGGCGGTAAACCCGGGTACTAGGCGTTTTAGTTTTGCGTTATCAAACACCACCGAGTTCGATTTGTCGCCCAGCAACGAGCCGGTCAAGTCGTACTGCTCTCCAGCGCAAGCACACAGGAAGTCGGTGGAAATGTGGACGGCGTGCAGAGGCACCTTTAGTGCCCCCGCAATCACGGAATAGATTTGATTCCATGTTACCGTTTCGTCTGAGGTAATCTGGACGGTCTCGCCGATGGCGTGGATATTGCCCATTAAACCCACAAAGCCCTTTGCAAAATCGGAGCTGTGCGTCAACGTCCAAAGCGAGGTACCGTCACCGTGGATGATTACGGGCTTGCCCTCCAGCATGCGCTTTGCAACGGGCCAGCTGCCGTTTTTTCCGTGCAGACCTAATGGGATTGCGCGTTCGTCGTAGGTATGGCTTGGTCGCACGATGGTTACAGGAAAGCCCTGCTCGCGATAAAGCCGCATAAGTAGCTCTTCGCACGCAATCTTGTCGCGCGAATACTGCCAATATGGGTTTGCGAGCGGCGTGCTTTCGGTAATACTGTAATGCGCAGGCGGCTTTTGATACGCCGACGCAGAGCTGATAAACAAAAACTGCTTTGTTTTGTCCCGAAACAGCCGATAGTCACGCTCAATCTGTTCGGGCGTAAACGCAATAAAATCTGCTATCACATCAAACCGCTCTTGGGCAAACAGGTTCGCCATTGCAGCCTCGTCACCGATGTCTCCCTGCATGTGGATGGCTCCCCCCGGAAAGTTGGCGTTGCTCTTACCACGGTTGAGCAGATATAGCTCGCACCCGCGCTGAACTAAAAGCCGTGAGATGGATAGGCTAATGGTTCCGGTTCCGCCGATGATTAATGCCTTCATATTGTTGACCTTACCTTTCCGGCGACCTGCGCCGTAAAAGCACAAAACGCCATGATAAATAAATGGTATGGCTTTGCCGCTGAATAAGCTGTGCTACCACTACGAATGACCTATGTTTCACTATCGTATTCGCGTTCGTTTATGGGCAAAAGTAAAGTGACGCTTTCTACCCTTTATTATAGGTGGCACAGTTTGGTATTGCAATGGCAAATCGCAAAATTATGCCTGTGGGGTAATCAGCCACATTTGATATTATGTAAACCAATAATGTGTGCCCCCTTTTTAGTGATTTAAAAGAAAAGCACGCGTTCTAACCGACCGTTTCACTGCAATTTCGAGGTTAATTTCCACACTGCTTGTAATACTGACAGCATATTTCAATGAAACACACAGTAATTGTTAATATTATCTAACATTCTGGCAGCGTTTCCTATGAAGATGCCAAAAGGCAAAAACAGTGTGGTTTTTTGTTATAAGATATGTTATTATGTTTGAGTAACAACATTGGTTGCATGTAAAAATGAAACCAATCCGATGTATTCTGCACATTCTTTTTACTAAATTTTACTGCTAGCATACGGCACAGTTACACACTACTTTGTTGCAGAAAGGAGCGGCACGCATGATTTTCTTGCCGACCTCTCAGGTGAACTGCGGCATGAAGCTTGCCAGGGACCTGCGTATGTACGACACGGCGTACGGTCACTCTGTGTTGCTACGCCGCGGACAAACAATCACCGATGGTGCTCTTAACAGAATAAAAGCCCTTGGCTTTTGCGGGTTATATATCGACGACGGTGTTGAGGATGCAGAGGTGCAAAACAACGGATTGCCGGACGAACTGCGCACCGAGTGCATCAGCACGATAAAATCGCTATTTTTAAGCTTTAACGGTACATTTGATAAGCAGGTAATGGAGCAGCTAGACCGTTTATCCTCAACGGTAGACTCACTGATTTATGAAATAAAAAACAACGAAGAATTTCTTGTAAATATTCTTGATTTGAAGATGTTTGATGACTACACCTACCATCATTCGCTCAGTGTTGGTGTGGTGTCTATCTCAATCGGCATCGGGCTTGGGCTGGACGATGTGTATCTGCGTCTGGTTGGTTTGGGCGCGATGTTGCACGATATTGGCAAGCTGATGATCCCTGCAAGCATCATCCAAAAGCCCTCGAGCCTTACGGCGGAGGAGTATGCGATGATGAAGAATCATCCCCAATTCGGCGCGAAGCTTCTGCCTCACCGCTTTGACATCCCCGAGACCATCTTTGACGGGATCTTATCCCATCACGAACGAATGGACGGCTCGGGCTACCCTGCCGGACTTAAGGAAGACCATATTCCGCTGACGGGACGCATCCTTGCCGTTGCCGATGTATATGACGCGCTGACCTCCAACCGCCCCTACCGCGCGCCGGGGCTGCCCTCGGAGGCGAGTGAATACATCATGGGCGGCGCAGGAACCTACTTTGACGAGAACGTGGTAAGCGCGTTTGTAAAGAAGGTCGCCCCCTACCCCGTCGGCACCTGTGTGCGCCTGAGCAACGGTGCGATAGCAGTTGTTACCAAAAACGACGAAAGTGCGCCGCTAAGACCCACTGTAAGACTGGTACATGGCAACACGGTGATATCACTTGCCGATAAAAAATACTTAAATATTGTGATAAGCGGGCTTGGCTATTCATAAGTTTTGAATACGCAGCGGCTACTGTGTCGTTAAATATGTAGATTGCTGGGCGCCTATTCGTAATACATATGCTTTTTTAACGCACTCCGCTTTAAAACAGGCAGGGTATGGTGTCCTCCGGCGGTTATCAAGCCCCTATTTAAGTTATATTGAGGAGTGATGGTTATGTGGGAAAGAGCATTTTTAAAGCAGAACGCGAAGCTTGTTTTGAAGACAAACTATTGGATGGCATTTGCAGTCTCGCTTGTGGCGGGCATCCTTGTCGGCGGTAGTGGAGGCAGTAGCGGTGGCGGTGTCAGCAGCACTGCGTCAAATCTAAACGGCGGCGATTACAGCGGTCTCGCTTCCCAGCTTGAGAGCGTTATCTCGGCTATTGGTCTTGGCATAATTATTTCTGTTATTTCCATTGCCGCTCTTATGGGCATTGCGTACTCCGTTTTTGTAGCTAACCCGATCTCAGTAGGTAAAACACGGTACTTTGTTCGCAGCCGTATAGAGGTGTCTCGCTTTACGCTGCTGTTTTCAAGCTTTCAGAACAACGCGTATTTAGGCGCAGTAAAGACCATGTTTCTTCGAGACGTGTACCTGTTTTTGTGGACGCTTCTTTTGATTATACCGGGCATTATCAAGGGCTACGCCTACCGCATGGTGCCATATATCCTAGCCGACAACCCCAACATCGGCGCGGCGCGCGCGATAGAGCTGAGCGACCAGATGACCAAGGGTGAAAAGCTTGATATCTTTGTGCTTGACCTTTCGTTCCTTGGCTGGATACTGCTTGGTACACTGGCCTGCGGCATTGGCGTGCTGTTTGTTAACCCCTATGTGGAGGCGACAAACGCCGAGCTGTACGCGGCACTGAAGGATAAGGCGTACCGCTACGGTCTGTGCACCCCCGCCGAGTTAGGCGAAGGGTACACACAGGGGTAAGTGTTCCGTTTATTTGACTGATTTAGTTTGTGTAATACACAAAGAGCGCCCCGCGAAACAATCGCAGGGCGCTCTTTTTTGCTATGGAGCTAGTAGTCGGACTCGAACCGACGACCTGCGCATTACGAATGCGCTGCTCTACCAACTGAGCCATACTAGCAGCTTTTGTGCGGGTGCTTTTTAGACCCGCACAAACTATTATATCAATTTTTCAGCTAAGGTCAAGAGGTTTTTCTCGTAAAACGGGCTTTTCTGTACTATATGCAGTGGTAGCCTGGGTTATAGGGTGTTCTGCTGACCCTGCACCATCTTGTACAAAAACGCGACGTGCTCGGCGTGTGTAAAACCGTATTTGCGGTAGAATTCGATGGCGGGCATGTAGCGGTTGGTTAGTAAAGTAAAGCCCGCAAGACCCTTTGTGTGGATATAGCCCTCGATGTGCTTGAGCAACGCCTGCCCGCAGCCCTTGCGCTGGTAAGCGGGGTCGATAAAAAACTCATCCACAAACAGCTCGTCAGCTGTCCACCACGTTTTTTCGTGGCAGAATGCGGCACCCACCATCTGCTGCCCTTCAAACAGCGCAAAACCGACAAAGCGAGGGTTCTCGACAAATTCGGTTAGATAGCGGTGCGCGGGTTCTGGCGACCACTGCTCGTTCCACGGTGCGCCGTTGTACGCACGCATGAGCAGGGAGACACTGGCGGGGATATCCTGAGTGGTCAGTTTCTTAATCTCCATCATACTTCTCCTTTATTGACTTACCTCGCTTTTTAGAACATCGCTTCGATTGTTCGATAATACTCTTGATGTTGCTATCCGGACGCGTTTTGGACAAGAAAATAATCAACAATTCCTCCGCGGCACTGACGATACAGATGAACAGCGTCAAAATAACGATCCATCTGTTTTCAACCAAACCGTATAGTGGTAAAGCAGCTATAATAACAAGCCCCGCCGCCTTGTTGAGCAGGGTATGCAGAAAGATAACAAAGCGGTATCTCGCCACACCCACGCCGATAGAGCCAAACCGCAAAACAAGCACTGCCACCACCGCGGGTGCCGCCTGCACAAACGGTTCACTCGCCCAAATCCACCACCCCGCCAGCGCCAGCGCAAACAGAAAGATGTCCGCTATCGAATCAAGCCGTGCGCCCAGACTGCTCTCGGTCTTAAGTCGACGCGCCACATAGCCATCCAGCGCGTCGGTAAGGGCTGCCGTCAGGTACAGGGCAAAAAACGCCGCTTTGCTGTGCAGATAAAAGAATGCGACGACACACAGCAGTATTCTCGCGAGAGTAATCGCATTTGCGGCATGCCTTCCTATCCCCCTCTTGGTCATAGGGGCTGCTCCCACGCCTTGGCTCTTTCTACCGCACGGCTCCATCCGGCAAGCAGACTACGACGGGTGGCTTCGGCCATATTGGGGGTGTACACGCGGTCGAGTGTCCAATTGTGGCGAATCTCGTCCACGTCCCTCCACAGCCCCACGGCAAGCCCCGCAAGGTATGCCGCACCCAGGGCGGTGGTCTCGCGTATCATCGGGCGGCGGATGCTCTTGTTCATGATGTCCGCCTGAAACTGCATTAAAAAGCTGTTGGCACTTGCCCCGCCGTCTACGCGTAGCTCGGTGATCTCGACGCCGGTATCAGACGAGATTGCATCCACCAGGTCGCGGGTTTGGTAGGCAATCGACTCAAGCGCCGCACGGATGATGTGGTTGCGCCCGGTTCCGCGGGTAAGCCCCATGATGGCGCCGCGCGCATACATATCCCAGTGCGGTGCGCCCATGCCGGTAAACGCGGGGACAACATACACGCCGCCGTTGTCCTGCACCTTGCCCGCGAAGTACTCGCTGTCGGCGGATTCAGTTATCAGGCGCAGCTCGTCGCGCAGCCATTGGATGACCGCACCGCCCACAAACACGCTGCCCTCTATCGCGTAGCGCACCGTATCGTCCGCGCTGGCGGCTATGGTAGTTAGCATGCCGTGCTTGCTCTCGTAGGGGGTGTCCCCCGTATTCATCAGCATAAAGCAGCCGGTACCGTAGGTATTCTTTATTCCGCCGCACTCAAAACAGGTCTGGCCAAACAACGCCGCCTGCTGGTCGCCCGCAATTCCCGCTATGGGTACGTTGCAGCCCTGCAGGTTTGCATACCCGAACACCCCGCTGGAGCGGCGCACCTCGGGCAGCATACAGGCGGGGATGTTTAGCTCATCGAGTATCGTTTGATCCCACTGCAGCTCGTGGATATTGTACATCATGGTTCGGGAAGCGTTGGTGAAGTCGGTGGCGTGCACGGTGCCGCTTGTCAGCTTCCACAGCAGCCATGTATCCACCGTACCGAACAACAGCTCGCCGCGCTGCGCCCGCGCCCTTGCGTCGGGCACCTCGTTTAACAGCCATGCGAGCTTAGTTGCGCTGAAGTATGCATCGGGCATAAGCCCGGTGCTCTTTTTTATGTACCAGCCAAGACCTTGTTTCTCCAGATGGGTGCACATCTGCGCCGTGCGACGGCACTGCCATACAATCGCGTTATGAATGGGTCGCCCGGTTGCCTTATCCCACACGATGGTGGTTTCGCGCTGATTGGTGATGCCCACTGCCGCAACCTCGCCCGGGTCTATGCCGCTTCTTGCAAGCACCTCGACAAGCACGCTGTACTGCGAGGAGTAGATCTCCAGCGGGTCGTGCTCTACCCAGCCGGGTTTGGGGTAGTACTGGGTAAACTCCTTTTGCGCCATGTTGATGATGTTTTGCTGTTTGTCAAACACAATGGCACGGGAGCTGGTGGTTCCCTGATCAAGTGCAATCACATAGCGTTTTTCCGGCATGGCATTCTCATCCTCCCGCAGAGCTTTGTTACCCTTATTATAGCCACTCTCTTACTGTTTCGCAATGTAAAACCGCCGCGAAACAGGCACTACATATTTCGGCGGGCGATGGTGAATCCTAATCCGCAGAGGTGATTATGGTGAGCATGATACAAAACACGGAGTCTTTGTGGTCAAGGAGCGTTACGATTTCGCCGCGTGCGCCGCTACACGGCGACATAGAGGCGGATGTCGCCGTGATTGGCGCGGGACTTGCCGGGGTGTTGACGGCGTATTTCTTGCAGCAAAAAGGGCTGAACACCGTCGTGCTGGAGGCCTCGCGCATTGGCAGCGGTCAGACCAAAAATAACACGGCAAAGATAACCGCACAGCACGGTCTGATGTACCCCAAGCTGATTAAGGACTTCGGCATGGAAAAGGCAAAGCAATACGCGATGGCAAACCAGCGGGCGATTGCGTGGTTTGAAGAGCTCGTAAACAGCCTAAACATCCAGTGCGAGTTTGAGCGGCGTGCAAGCTACCTGTATTCCATAAGCAATGAACAGGCGTTGCTGGAAGAAACACAGGCAGCAGCCGAGCTTGGGCTGGACGCGCAGTATGTGACGCAGCTTGACCTCCCCATCAAGGTACAGGGTGCTGTGCGTTTTGCCAATCAAGCGCAGTTTCATCCACTGCGCTTTTTAAAGGCGGTAGCGGACAGACTTACCATATATGAGCAGACACAGGTAACGGATATCAAAGAGCACAGTCTATTATGCGAAAACGGCAGTGTACACGCTAAGCATATTGTTATGGCGACACACTACCCGTTCATCAATACACCTGGCTACTACTTTATGCGCATGCATCAGGAGCGTTCCTATGCCATCGCCCTTGAAAACGTACCGCTACCTGAAGGGATGTATTACGGCATTGACGCGGGCGCACTTTCATTGCGCACCAGCGGCAGTACACTGATAGTAGGGGGAGCAAATCACCGCACGGGCGAGGCACATCTCGGCAATCAATACGATCTACTGCGCACCGAGGCAAGGCGGCTGTATCCTAGCGGCATTGAGATCGCCGCGTGGTCGGCACAGGACTGCATCCCGATTGATGGGGTGCCCTACATCGGAAGGTTCTCTGCAGCAACGCCAGACCTGTATGTGGCAACCGGCTTTAAAAAGTGGGGCATGACAAGCTCAATGATAGCGGCAAGGCTGCTTAGTGACGCCATCACCGGGCAGGAAAACCCGTATGCCGAGGTGTTTTGCCCACAGCGGTTTGTACTCTCTGCCTCGGCAAAACAGCTTGCAACGGAAGGCGTACAGTCGGTTAAGGGGCTTGCGGCAGAGTTCTTGAGTATGCCCAGTACACATACAAGTGCCCTGCCAAACGGTCACGGTGGCATTGTAGAGTATGAGGGTAACAAGATGGGGGTGTACAAGGACGAAAACGGGCAGGTTCACGTGGTGAGTACCCGCTGCCCGCACCTTGGCTGCCAGCTGGAGTTCAACCCCGCCGAGCGAAGCTGGGACTGCCCCTGCCACGGCTCACGGTTTGATTACACCGGCAAACTGATTGATAATCCAGCACTGGGAGGGTTAAAGCATGAATAAGCAGGAGCAGAGACCGTACTTTGAGGGCTGGTATTTTAAGCATCAGAACGCGGGCAAAACGGTTGCAGTCATCCCGGCAATTCATCGCAGCCAAAGCGGGCAGACGACCGCGTCTATTCAGCTGATATGGGATGATGGGTCGACAAACGCCACCTATCTGCACAGCCCGATTTTAAAGGTGCGCGAGGGGCTCGGTCTGCGCATAGGCTCCAGCGTATTTACCAATCAGGGGATTGTGCTAGATATTGACCAAGGGGGGCTTACGGCTGCCGGTGAGATTCGTTATGGCGCGCTAAAACCGCCGCGTGGCGATATTATGGGACCAGTACGGTACATCCCAAACCTTGAGTGTCGGCACGGTATTATAAGCTATCAACACGAGTTAAGCGGGCATCTTGAAATCGCGGGCGAGACCTTTGACTTTGACGGCGGACGCGGCTATATTGAGACGGACGCCGGCAGCTCGTTTCCTCAAAAATACGTCTGGACACAGTGCAACAGCTTTGACGGCGAGGAGGTATGCGTGATGGCAAGTGTCGCCGACATTAGGCTTGCACGTTACACCGTGCGCGGAACACTATGCTGCATCTACTATCACGGCAGGGAGTATCGGCTTGCCACCTATCTGGGTGCGGCAATCATAAAATGTACGCCATCCGAGCTGATTGTATCCCAGGGTCGCACCGTTTTGCAGATAAACCGAATCACAGAGTGTCCGAGAGCGCTGAGTGCCCCCGCAAGCGGAGCCATGACCCGTACGGTACACGAAAGCGTTTCATGCACCGTGCGTTACCGTATGTATCGCGCGGGCAAGCCAGTGTTTGACTTGACGAGCAGCCACGCTGGGTTTGAGTATGCCACACAGGGGGATTCTCGGGTAACTGAGGAACTAGGTGAGAACGACTAAAAGAATTAGCACAAAACAATCACGCCGGTTCATAAAACATGGTTTTATGAACCGGCGATTTCCGTTTACACGTTAACCTTGATTTTTAAATGAGGTTTTAACTTGATCTGGGTTCCCCTCTGCTAAGGCTTGTAACGTTACAGTTGCCGTTTTGGTGTGATTGCGTACAATTAAACATCCGGCACCTGAGCTATTTATCACACCGGGTACGGAAGCTCCATTCTGGAAAAGGGTGAATTGGTTTGGTTCCCACTAGCTGCTCCAGTACCCTTTGATTGCAGATTACTATTCAAACATTTACCGTGTCGCACTTCTATGATATACTAAGCAAAACACGCTTTACAATTTAAGGAGTTGCGCCAAATATGCAAAAAAGTAAAATTTCGAACATCTCAACGGATAATATCGAGGTCCTACAAAGTCTTCCTCAAGTAGGATTTATGATGGCGGGTTTTAATATTGTGTATTCCATCTGGTATGGGTTTGCTTGGGGTCTTGTAGGATGGATTCTTTTTTCTATTTCTATGCTATTATCCATCTATATTTTCATTCGTAGCATTCACAACCTGAATTATTCTAAGCAATTTGATAAAGTGGAAAGCGAAAGTGGAAAAGCTATTGAAAAAAAGATGGGTATTTTAAGTGGTATCAGTTACGGATGCCTGTGGGTCGCCGTAATAATTCTCTTAATCTCCCGTCAATACAGGTTCATATTGCCCGCAGTCACCTTTATTATTGGGGTGCATTTTATTCCACAAGCGAAAATATTCAACCACAAAATATATTACTATGGCGCAGTTGCGCCTATCGTTTCGTCATTAACCGCCTTTTATGTTTGTTTTACCAGTACTGCCTCTTGGTTGGAATCATTCACCATTGCCGGTATCGGCGGCAGCATTGCCGTAATCTGCTTTGGATTCTATGTCCTTATATCTTATCAGAAGATCATATCTAGAGTGAATTGACAAAAAGCTTGAAGATTTCATATGGAAAAAGATAAATCCGCCGGGTAAACACTTCGGCGGGATTTTCTTATGTGAATCGTTTATCCACTCACTTTCAGTAAGAATTGTTCTTCAGGAATTCTTTATAAGCTTTGGGATAACATATTTAATACTGGGTTTATAATGATGTGTGCTGTCATTTTTACAGACAGGATGTAAGTTGTATGCTTTAAAGAATCTCATCTACCCTTTAAGTTGCGGATTAGTTTACGGAGGTATCCCCAATGCCTGCAGATGAATCCAAGACCCCCAATCGCTTGATTCACGAAAAATCCCCATACCTGCTCCAACACGCATACAATCCGGTTGACTGGTACCCGTGGGAAGACGATGCGTTTGACCGTGCTGCGCGTGAAGATAAGCCGATATTTCTATCCATCGGCTATTCAACCTGCCATTGGTGCCATGTAATGGAGCACGAGTCGTTTGAGGATCAGGAGACCGCAGATATCCTAAACAAGCGCTTTGTGTCCATTAAGGTGGACCGCGAGGAACGTCCCGATGTGGACGCGGTGTATATGTCCGCCTGTGTCGGAATGACTGGGCACGGCGGCTGGCCGCTTACGATACTGATGACGCCCGATCAGCGTCCGTTTTATACCGCCACCTACCTGCCAAAACGCAGCTTAGGTGCGCGCATGGGGCTGGACGACCTACTAAACAGGGTTGCCGATCTGTGGCGGGAGAATCGAAAGTCCTTGCTGGATGCCGCAAGCGGCGTGACCGAATACCTAAACGGTCAGATGAACGCCGTGTCAGATGACGCGCAGCCCTCGTACGAGCTTGTGCATAGAGGCGCCGACCTTCTGCGACACGGGTATGACGCGAAGTACGGCGGGTTTGGTGCTGCGCCGAAGTTCCCATCGCCGCATAATCTGTTGTTTTTAATGCGCTACCGTGAGGTTTTTGATGATAACGAAACGATGAAAATGGTGGAGCAAACCCTGCGCGGTATGTATCGCGGTGGGATATTCGACCACATCGGCGGCGGCTTTTCGCGCTATTCCACCGACGAGAAGTGGCTGGTACCACACTTTGAAAAGATGTTGTACGACAACGCCCTGCTTGCCTTTACCTACCTGACCGCCTATGAACGAACAAACAACGAGCTGTATCTTCGAGTAGCAGAAAGAACCATCGGCTATGTGCTTCGGGAACTCACCCACCCAGACGGCGGCTTTTTGTGCGGACAGGATGCGGACAGCGACGGTGTAGAGGGCAAGTACTATGTGTTTACGCCAAACGAGGTTGAACAGGTAATCGGCAACAGCCATGCTCCAAGGTTTTGCGCGTGGTTTGGCATCACCCAAAACGGCAACTTTGAAGGGAAAAGTATCCCGAACCTTATAAAAAACAACGAGTATTACAAGGTTAATGAGGAAACCGAGGCGTTGTGCAAACCCTTGTACGAATACCGATTAAACAGAACCCACCTTCATAAGGACGATAAAATTCTCACCTCGTGGAACGCGCTGATGATTGCTGCACTTGCAAAGGCGTACCGTGTTACGGGCAAGCAGGAGTATCTATCACCCGCACGGCACGCGCAGGAATTTCTTGAGCAAAGGCTGACCGACAAGAATGGTAGGCTGATGGTGCGGTGGCGCGACGGTGAAGCGGCGGGGCAAGGGCTACTGGACGACTACGCCTTTTATGCGTGGGCGCTGCTTGAGCTGTATAATACAAACTATGAGGTGTATTACCTTGAGCGCGCCTGTACCATCGCAAAGAGGATGACCGAACATTTCATCGACGAGCAGGGCGGCGGGTTTTACCTGAACGCCGACGATGCGCAGGTGTTAATCAGCCGCCCCAAGGAGCTGTACGACGGCGCGATGCCGTCGGGCAACTCGGTTGCGGCGCATGTATTAGAGCGGCTGTCGCTATTAACCGCATCTGATATTTGGCGACAGCAAAGTGAGCGACAGATGCGCTTTTTGTGTGCGGGCTTAGCCGCTTACCCTGCGGGATACTGCTTTGCGTTATACTCCCTTTTGCAGTTTCTATATAAGCCCCATACACTGGTATGCACGGCTGCTAACGAGTCGGTCACGCAGTCGGTGGCTTCGTTTATTAAGAAACAGGGGCTGTACAATATAGGCGTTATCATAAAGACACAAGAAAACGCGCAAACGCTTTCGGAGATTGCACCGTACACGGCAGAGTACCCACTGCCCGAGCAGGGGGCGAGATACTATCTGTGTAAGGACGGCACATGCCTTGCCCCTGCGGACAACTTAGACGCAATTCAAATATAGTGAGCCAAAACTCGAAAGGTCATCCGCTTTTTTGTCGGATGACCTTTGTTGCTATTTAAAAGCTGAATATCTTTTACCGGCACGCGCGTACCGCGTCGGCGGCTAGCAGGATGCCGAGCTTTGCGCTGTAAAAGGTCAGCCCGCCCTGCATCCACACGGCGTACGGCTCGCGCATGGGGGCGTCGGCAGAAAGCTCGATGGACGCGCCCATGGTAAACGCGCCCGCCGCCATGATGACGGGGTCCTCGTAGCCGGGCATGTCCCACGGCTCGGGTACGGCAAATGAATCGACGGGCGACCCTTTTTGGATGCCGCCGCAGAACGCCTTGACCCGTTCTGGGGTGACAAGGGTGACCGCCTGAATGATGTCGGTGCGCGGCTGGTCGAAGGTTGGGTATACATTAAAGCCGAGGTCGGCAAACAGCCTTGCCGCAAGCACCGCGGTTTTTAGTGCGCTTGCCACGACATTGGGTGCAAAGAACAGCCCCATAAGCAGCTCGCGGGTGTTGCCTAAGGTGCAGCCCACCTCCCTGCCCGTTCCCACGGAGGTCAGACGGTCGGCGCATAGCGTAACCAAATCGCTTCTGCCCGCTATGTAGCCGCCCGTGCGGGCAATGCCGCCGCCCGGGTTCTTAATCAGCGAGCCGATGATGAGATGAGCACCCACCTGGGTCGGCTCTTTGTCCTCTACAAACTCGCCGTAGCAGTTATCCACCATAATGATAGCCTGCGGATTCGCGGCGCGCACCGTCCAGCACATCCGCTCAATCACTTCTATGGACAAAGACGGGCGAAGCGCGTAGCCGCGGGAACGCTGGATATAGCACACCCTTGCCCCGCCCGCCTGTTTTGCTATCTCGTCGTAGTCGGGTGTTCCGTCGGGCAGCAGCGAAAGCTCCTCATACCGCACGCCAAAATCCTTCAGCGAGCCACTGCCCGCGTTGCGGATGCCGATAACCCCCTGCAGGGTGTCATACGGCAGACCCGATAGGCTGAGCATCAGGTCCCCCGGACGCAGTACACCAAACAATGCTACGCTGAGGGCATGGGTACCCGACACAAAGTTGTGGCGGATGATCGCATCCTCGGCGCCCACAATCTGCGCGAACACCTTGTCCGCCGTATCGCGTCCGATGTCGCCGTAGCCGTAGCCGGTTGTGGGGGCGAAGTGCATCTCGCTGACGCGGTTATCGTAAAACGCCTTTTGCACCTTCATCTGCGCATATTCTGCGCGGCGCTCAATGCCCTCAAATATTGGCGCGCAGGCGCGTTCGGCTATCCTAGCGAGCTCTAATGTTTGCGGGCTGATAGAAAACGGATTGTTGTTCATTTTGTATTTTCATGCCTTTCAAGGTATACTGTCACACATTATTGTAAAGTGCCGCCCAAAGGCTTTGCACCCGAAAACCCGATTTATGGTACAGCGCGTCCGCCTCTGGCGACACGCTGAGCAGATAGGGGCGGATGCCGTCGGCATGCAAGGAGCGGCAAAGCTCAAATACAACCGCCTTTGCGTAGCCGCGCCCGCGCTTATCCGTCAGGGTACATACATCCCGCACAACGGCGATGCCGCCGGATATGTAGGCGCTGGCGCTACTTGCATACAACCCATCCGCCTTTAACGCTGTTACCCGCGCCCCACCGTGACGCAGACGATAAGAAAGGTCGGTATACCAATGGTGATAATCGGCGCGCTTTTTATACTCGTCACTGCACTCGCCAAGCAGGGTGAACAGGCTGCGAAAGTTGAGCTTGGTAACCAGCAGAGTGCCTTTTGGGGGAGCAAACTCCACGGGTGCGCCGTCAAGTACCATAACGCTACCTGTGCGCATTCCCCTGCCATCTGTTACGCGGGGCGGCAGGCTCGCAACCATGCGCTCGGGACCAATAATCGACCGCCAAGGCGGTGCGATGCTTAAAAAGGACGCAAAGAATGTGACGTCGTCGTCCTCCGGCGCACAGCATAGGGTGATGGTTTCTTGGTAGTACTGCACCACCATATGGGGCTGTGCCTGCTCGTTATATACCAGCCAAAGCGAAAGATAACGCGCGTCCTGCCCGTATACCTCGTAGTTCGCGCGGATAGTCGCGCCAAATAGCGGGTTACATGAAAGCACCCGAAAAAAATCTGCCTCGTTGCTTTTGCTTACCGTGCGAACCATTGTCATACCCCCCTGTTGCAGGTTGTACCAGATGCGTTTTTGACTGATATGCACAAACAACGCCGCATTACCACTGCTATGAACACATTCTTTGCGCAGCGGCTGTTGCGAGCCGCAGGGTGGCGTCGATGTCCGACACCTTAAGCACACATGCTGGCGAATGCAGGTAGCGGCAGGGCATGGAAAGCGCAAGGGTTCGTACCCCGGCGCGGGACTTGTGGATAACGCCCGCCTCGTTGCCGCCCGCAACCAACCGCTTGGGCTGACAGGGGATACCCTGCTCGTTTGCCAGCTCAAACGCCATGCGATACAGGGTGCGGTCGTACACCGTCGCCTTGTCCATAAACGACACCACGGGGCCTTCCCCCAGACTGCAGACCTGTTTTTCCTCCGCAACTCCTGCAATGTCTGCCGCGGTGGTTGCTTCGAGCACGATTGCATAGTCGGGGTTTATCGAGTAGGCGGAAGCCACTGCGCCCCGGCAGCCGACCTCCTCCTGCACATTGAATGCAAAGTAGGTATCGTATTCCAGCTCGGACCGAATCATCTCTATCATCACGGCGCAGCCTGCACGGTCGTCTAGTGCCTTGCCCTTGATTAGATCTTCGCCAAAGCGTACAAACGCGGAGTCGAACACCGCGTAGTCGCCGAGCGCTACGTGGCGTAACGCTTCGGCTCGGTCTACCGCACCGATGTCGATGTACAGGCTGTCGGGGTCGGGCATCTTATCCCGCTCGTCGCTCTTTACAAGATGCACCGGCTTCGTGCCGATGACGCCGCAACGCCCCTGTGTACCGACCTTGAGCCGCTTGCCGACAATCACGCGGGGGTCTATACCGCCCACACACGCAAAGCGCAGCAAACCGCTCTCCTCAATGTATGTGATGATAAAGCCGACCTCATCCATGTGGGCGGCTATCATCAGGCGGTTTTTCGGGGTGTGCCTACCCTTTTTAAACGCAATCAGGTTGCCGAGTGCGTCAATATGGTACGTGCAGTGCCCCGCAATCTGCTTTAGGATATACTCCCTGACCGCGTCCTCCATGCCGGAGGGACCGGGCAGGGTACTGAGCGCTTCAATCAGCTTAATCATAACCGCTGGCCCTCCTTATCCATGATATAGGCTGCGAGCAGGCGCGCGGTATGCTCCACATCGTCGGGGTTAACCGTTTCGATGGGGGTGTGCATGTACTTGATGGGGATAGACACCATACCGCTGACAACCCCGCTACGCGATACGACGATACGGTCCGCATTGGTGCCCGTTACGCCGTCCATCACCTCAACCTGATGTGGAATGCCCTCGCGCTGTGCAAGCTCACACAGATGCGTCGATAAAGCACGCGATAGGACGGGCGCAATACCAATCATCGGCCCCTTGCCCATATCGCCGCATTTATGGCGCGGGGAATCAGGGGTATGTGCGTAGCTGACATCCACCACGATCGCCTCGGTGGGGCGGATGGAAAACGCGCCGGTGGCAGCGCCCTGCCCGCCCACCTCCTCGCGGGTGGAGAATAAAACAGAAAGCCCGCATGGGATATCCTTGTCCTTTAGTAGCGCAAGGCAGCGCAGGATGGCGGCGCAGCTCACCCTGTCATCCAGCGCCTGCGACACGACCTGCCCGCCGATTAAGGTGTCCACCTGACCGGCTAGCGTTACACGGTCGCCGGGGGCAATCATCTGCTGTGCCTGCTGTTTACTTAGCCCGACATCGATGGCAATATCCTCGAGCTTAGGCGTCTTTTTCTCGTCGCCTACAGCAGAAAGATGGGGCGGGCTGCTACATATAACGCCGAATAAAGGCTTTGTACCGTACACCGTGACGTCGGACGCCATGAGCACGCGACGGTCAATGCCGCCGCAGTTTGTGATGTGCACAAAGCCTTTATCGTCCACAGACTGCACGATAAGCCCGATCTGGTCAAGATGCGCGTCCAGTAGAATATGTGGCATGCCTTCCTCTGCCGCTTTGACCGTGCATATCACATTCCCCAGTGCGTCGGTGGTGGTTTTGCCATAGGCACTAAGCAGGGCGCAGGCGGTGTTTGCCGCTTCCCCCTCGTCGCCCGAAACCCCAACGGGGCGGGTCAGCTCTTCGATGAGTCGCTTTATCATAGGTGTTGATTCCCCTTCCGCATTACAGTGCGAGTACAAGCTCCTTAAACCGCTCGCCCCGCGTTTTGTAGTCCTTAAACATATCAAAGCTTGCACATGCGGGCGAGAGCGTTACAACGTCGCCTTTTACCGCACTTTGGTGCGCTGTGCGTACCGCCTCCTCCAGTGAGGAGACCATCACAAGCTCGGGCGCGCCCTCGCGGTAGCCCGCGCAGGTGGTGACCGCGTCACGGATGGCATGCGCGGTATCCCCGAGCAACACCACAAGCTTTGCGTAGCGAATCAGTTCAGGGGCAAGGGGTGCAAAGGGTATCTTTTTATCATACCCGCCCGCTATCACAATAACCGGCTGTGAAAAGGCGCGTAGCCCAGCGGCGGTGCGCGACGGGGTGGTAGCGATGGAATCGTTGTACCAGCGCACGCCGCTTACCTCCCGCACAAACTCGATGCGGTGCGCAACGCCCGAAAATGTTTTTGCTACGTATTCAATGTTTTCAGCGGAGATATAGCCCCATGTGGCGGCGATGGCGGCAAGGTAGTTCTCTATATTATGCCCGCCGGGAATCTTTATAACATCCTGATGAAACAGCTTGTGCACACCCGTTTCGTCCGCCATGCATAAAAAGCCGTCGTCGTTTACAAACGCGCCGCGGCTCACCTTGCTTTTGCGTGAGAAAAGCAGGGTATCACCCCGCGTCTCGGGAATAAACGAACGCGTGATGTCGTTGTCAGAGTTGAGCACCGTGCGCGAGAACCCGTTTTGGTGCAGGAAGATGTTCTTTTTTGCGTCCACATACTCCTGCATGTCGGTGTGCATATCTAGGTGGTTGGGCGAAAGGTTTGTTACCACCGCAATATGGGGCGACGTGCGCATGGAGATAAGCTGAAAGCTTGAAAGCTCTACCACCGCGACGTCGTCGGGGGTAATCTCCTCGATCTTTGCACGCAGCGGAATGCCGATGTGGCCGCCTAAGAACACGCGACGACCCTGTTTGAGCAACAGCTCGCTGATGATGGTGGTGGTGGTGGTTTTACCGTCGCTGCCCGTCACCGCGATTATCTGGCAGGGGCAAAGGTCAAAGAAGACCTCCAGCTCGCTGGTGATGACTGCGCCCTGGGCGCGTGCCTGTTCCAGCTCGGGCGTATTGTACCGCATGCCCGGGGTGCGAAACACCACGTCGTACTCGCCAAGGTTGTCGAGATAGCCGTCGCCCAGCTTAAGGGCAATGCCCGCTTCCTCTAAACGAGCCGCGGTCTCGCCCAGTGCTTCCCTGGTTTTTTTATCGCACGCCGTAACGACGGCACCCTTTTTGGCAAACAGCAGCATGGCGTCGGTGTTGGATACCCCGATGCCCACAAAGCAGATCCTCTTGCCCGCGCTGCCCTTAAAAAAGCCTTCTATCCTTGCATCCATTTTGTCGTTCCTCCCCGATTCTATGGTGATACCAATCTGCACGCCTTATACCAAAAGATAGGCTACACCTTCTGCCATTATCAAAAAATAGGTTGTGCTTGACCTGCTAAAACCCTTCAAGCGCGCCTGCACGCGCCGAAGGGTTTTGTGTACGTAATGTGGTGTTGCCTGCCGCTTATTCTTTCTCGAGGCTGCGCAGCTGCGCAAGCTCGGAGCTATCTACCTTGATCTGCGCGTCGCGGATTAGGCTGACCTCGCTTCGGGTAAACACCTTAGGTGCCGCGTCGGGGAACTTATCAAGTCGCACACGCAGAATGCCGGTGAGCAGGTTGACGTCCACCACCGTGCCTCTGCCGTCCTTGGTCTTGACATACGCGCCCATCTTGGGGGTGATCTTCAGCAGGTCTTCGTATGCCTCCTGCTCGTATTTTAAGCAGCACATCAGCCTGCCGCAGGTGCCCGATATCTTGGTGGGGTTAAGCGACAGCCCTTGCTCCTTTGCCATGCGGATGGTAACGGGCTGAAACTCGCCCAGGAAGGTGGAGCAGCAAAACGGCTTTCCGCAGATGCCAAGACCGCCCAGCATCTTTGCCTCGTCGCGCACGCCGATTTGGCGCAGCTCAATGCGGGTGCGAAACACCGATGCTAAGTCCTTAACCAGTTCCCTGAAGTCTACCCTGCCGTCCGCTGTGAAATAAAACAAAATCTTATTGTTGTCAAAGGTGTACTCTACATCCACAAGCTTCATGTCAAGACCGTGCTTTGCAATCTTTTGCTGGCACACATCAAACGCCTTTTTCTGTTTTGCGGCGTTGTCCTCCACCTGTTTGATGTCCTTTTCGGTTGCGATGCGAATGACGTTTTTTAGCGGGTGTACGATGCTGTTGTCATCCACCTCGCGGTTTGCCATCACGACCTCGCCGCACTCTACGCCTCTGGCCGTCTCTACGATGACATAGTTGCCTTTATCAATGTTTATGCCGTTTGGGGCAAAGTAGTATACCTTACCTACGTTTTTAAATCGAACGCCAATTACCTCTGCCATAGCTACATCCTTTCTATACCGGGAGTTGTGCCGTTTCGGCAAAGCCGAAATACAGGTCGTTAACCGAAAAACACAAAGCCCCGGGCGTCTGAAAAGCAAGTTTTCAAACGTTTTATCCGGCAAATCGGTTTTTATTAGAGCATTGCGTAAGCAATGGTCTTGAGCCGCAGCCTTTGCCGGACAGCTGCGGGGTTTTCGCGCAATTAAAACAGTACGCCCTCGTTACAGGGCAAGGTCGCGGCTTCGAGAATTTATGTCAGCCTGTTTCAATTAAATAGCAGACTGCGCCGCGCAGTATTATGTTAACCTTTTGGGGAGTTTTCATCGTATTGCTATGAGTAAAATCGGCTGCACAGCCATGATGCGACAAGTGGCATCTGCGCGTTTTGCAACAGCATGCGCTGTGCAGTCTGTGTGCTTTCTATCATCCGCATCGCCTTAGCGCGGGTTATGCCGCCCAAGACCTGCGGCGGCAGCGTTTCACCCGTCAATGTGGTATGTGCGCCGAGCTTTGCGGCTAGGATGTCTCTGCACAGCAGCATCAAACGGTCAAGCATCTGCACAAATAGTGTTCTGTCCCCCGCCGCCCCTTGCAGTGCAAGCAGCAGTGCGTACTCGTTCTGCGCTGTGGCATGCAAAACCCCCAGGGCAAGCTTTGCCGGCACCATCGGGTCGTCGTTTAACAGGATTTCCTGCGCCCTGCCGAGGTTTCCCCCGCAGAGCCGCGCCGCCTCTTCCACACGCTGCCTGTCGATATCGGGATGCAGCGCGAGAAGGTGCTCGATGCACTCTTCGGTGTCGAGGGGTTGTATGCGAATCTCGGTTAGGCGCGACAGAACCGTATCCAGCAGCGCACCGCGGGATGCTGCGGTCAGGATAAACATCGTGTCTGCGGGGGGCTCTTCAAGCAGCTTCAGTAACGCGTTCTGCGCCTGAGCCGTCATAGTATCGCAGTTTGCGAGGATAAACACCTTTATCGCCGCCTCGTTGGGCTTTAATAGCGCCTTTCGCCTTAGCTCACGCACGGCCTCGATGTGAAATGACCTTGCCTTTTCGCCGTCCCCCGAATAGGTTATCACATCGGGGTGGTTTCCCGCAAGTATCTTGCCACAGCTTGCGCAATGCAGGCAGGGCGCATCCTGCTCACGGCACAGAAACGCCGCCGCCATCAGCCGCGCAAAGGTTTTTTTGCCAAGACCGCGCTCGCCTGTTAACAGGATACCATGCACAATACGCCCGCCGTCTATAAAGGCGGCGAGCGTTTGTTTCGCCTGTTGATTTGCATAAAAGCATTCATTCAAGCGCAGCGTGTTCACTAGACCTTTTCAAACCTTTCCACATCGGTTACAAAGATGGTCGCGCCTCCTACTGTTACCTCTATGGGGAACGAACTGTACAGTCCCACCCCGTAGGACGTGGAGGACGGCACCATCTGCGTACGTTTTTTGCTGTGTTGTGCGACGATGTCGATAACCTGCTCGACCTTGTCATCCTCGGTTCCGATGATGAAGGTGGTGTTGCCCGACATCAAAAATCCGCCTGTTGTAGCAAGCTTGGTTACGGAAAAGCCCTCCTTGGTCAGCGCCGTGGATACCACAGAGCTGTCGTCGCTGCTAACAATCGCAATAATCAGTTTCATCAGCAAGCCCTCCCATTGATAGAATAGATTGAACAGTTGCGGATGCAAAATACTGTTGAAACGCAATAGAAATACCACCACGTTTACATCTATATTGTACTCCACCGCTCACCCAATAGCAACCTCTAAATGCAATTTTATCCCTCTTGTGGGCAACACATCATGTCGAGATAAACCGATTATTGCTTTTTTTCGGCACTCGCAAGCTCAATGTAAAACAATAAGATATCCTCGTAGTCACCGCTCTTTAATAAAAATCCCTTTGGTATACGTCCAAGTCGGTGAAAACCGAGCTTGTCATACAAGCGGATAGCGGGGGTATTGGTTGCGACTACCGCGTTAAACTGCAAAAGTCGAAAGCCGAGCGACGCCCCAGTTTTGATGCAGTCGCGCACCAGCTTCTCGCCGATGCCCCTGCCCATGCAGCCCTGCTTAACCGCATACGACGCGTTGGAGATATGCCCACACCGTCCGATATTGTTCGGGTGCAGGATATACAGCCCCACCACCTCGTCCCCGCTCACCGCAACGGCGGTGTGGGATTGCTGCGCAAAAAATTCTTTGGCGGACGCTTTGGTCAGCGGTTCTATCTGAGGAAACGCCTGCCCCTCGAGCACCACGGCGTTCCAGATCTCGATCACCTGAGCAAGGTCTTTGTCAAGGTATGCGCGGACTGAGATGTCCATCGGTTATCGCCTCTTTTTGCTTATACTTCGCCTACCGCCCACACCGAATCGATGCCGTAATGAAGCATCTGCCGCTGTGCTTCGGGCGTAATCAGCTCGCCGCACAACACCACGGGCACACCCGGCGGGCAGCTGCTTTGGTTGCGTGCCGCAATGCGTCCTGCTGCTTTGGCAAGTGGCACACACTCTCTTTTAGAAAACATTGCCTTGTGGGGGGAAATCGCCTGCACTGGCTGCACTGGCTTGGGCACTGACGGCACCCTACTGTCGCAGGGCACAATGCCTGTAATAGCAGCACGCAGACGCTCAAAGTCCCGCTCGGTATTGGCGGGTGAGGGCAGCAGCACCACCGTGTTCTCCCCCGCGTACTCGGGCTCGATGCAGTAACGGGCAAGGTGGTTTACCAGCTGCGCACCCGTGTAGCCTAGATCACAGGCGCACAGGCAAAGGCGGGTATCGTCCCGCAAGGCGCCGTTTGAGAATATCGGTGTAAACCCATGCGAAAGGGCGAGTTGCTCCAAGGCTTGTATCTGTCGGCGGAGTGCTGAGAACTCGGCCTCGGCGTCCGATTCGAGATACGCGATACAGGTATCGAGCGAGAGCATCGTAAGGTAACTTGGGCTGGTGGAGCCAAACAGCGACATCTCTTCCTTTGCGCCGGAAACAAACCGCTGGTCGGCGATATGCAAAAACGCGCCGCCCGTAATCACGGGCAGTGTTTTATGCGCACTCTGCGCGCACAGGGCGGCTCCCTCGGCGATGGGGTCGGGCAGTGCGGACGCTTTTAGGTGCGCACCGTGCGCCGAGTCTACAATGAGCGGCACACCATAGCGCCCGCAGATTTTAGCGATGCCCGCAATGTCGGCAAGTACGCCGAAATAGCTGGGGGATGTGATGTATACGGCGGCAACGTCCTCGGCACCCGCTAGTGCGTCCTCTATCTGCCGCGGTGTAACGGGAAGCACCACGCCCGTTTTCTCGTTTATATCGGGATAGACCCAACGCGGGTCAAAGTCCAGCAGCGCAACGGCGTTTGCCGCCGCAACGTGCGCGCCGCGGGCAATAATAAGCGTTCTTCCCCGCCCGCGCACAAGCGCGAGCATGGTCTGAATACAAAGGGTGGAGCCATGTGTGCTGATTATGCTGCGTTTTGCGCCGTAATAAGCAGCAATGCGCTGTTCGCAGCGCAGTATCGCGTCGTTTGCATGGTACAGGCTGTCGGTTCCGTCCACCTCGGTAAAATCGTATTGCAATACCTCGCCGAACAGCCCCGTGCGGTCGCAGCCCTTATGACCGGGCATATGAAAGCGGGAAAAGTCTTTGTTAATTACATCATTCAGTGCGGTATACAGCGGCGTATCGAAGGGTTTCTTCATTGCCGCTCACCATTTTTAAACCGCTTCTTCGCTTTGGCAAGACGTTCTCTGGTGTCGATGCCGAGGTTAATCAGGGTGTTGGTCAGCGGCTTAAATAGGATGTTAAATTCGCCCGCAAGCTCAATAAGCTCACCGTTAAAGCCGCGTTTAAAACGATACAGCCCGTACAGCGGGTTGCTTTCGTCAAGCACGCCCGATACGCCCTGAAAATCGTAAACCGAGCTGCCGCCCTCCACTGCCCATTTGATCATCTCCCACTGGACGAGATAGTTTGGCATCACGTTGCGAAAGACGTTATCCGACGCGCCGTATACGTAGCAGGTTTTGCCCGCGAACTGGGTGGAGATCGCCCCCGCTATCGCTTGTCCCTGATAAAAGCCCATGTACAATCGGCAGTCATCCCCCAGCGCGTCGAGCATCCGCTCAAAGTAAGACTTCGGGCGGGTATTAAAGCCGTCGCGTTCGCCGGTGGTTTTATAGATGCGCACAAAATCATCGAGCATCTCTTTGCCGCAGATGCGAACCTCTACCCCGTGCTTAAGGGCGACGCGAACATTGTAGCGCGTCTTTTGAGTAAGCGCCGCAAACAGCTCGTCCTCAGTTCGGTTTTCGGTGTTCAGCCGGTAGTTAAAACGCGGCTGGATGGTCTCAAAGTTATCGCCGCCCTTGGTATAGCGATACCCTAGGCTTTGGGCAAGCCCGATAAACTCGATATCCGAGGCAAGTACGTCAGGGTCCATGACAAACTGGTAAGCGCGGTGCTTTTTTGCAAGCGCATGCACGCCCTCGGTTAAATCCGACAACGCTTCTGTGTCGGTAAAGTCGCATACTGGTCCACGTGGGGCGTATAGAAAGGCCGAACCAATGACGGGCGCGCGCTGGATAAGCACCATCATTGCGCCGCGCACCGTGCCGTCGCTGCCACGGGACAATACGCCGTCATAGCCCCAGTTGTTCTTCACCTTCGGCCATGCCAGCGACTGCATAAAGCTGCCGTTTTTATGGGTGCGGACGAATTGTTCAAACTCCGCCTCTGTTTCTTTTTTAAGTAGTTCCATCATGAAGACCACGCCTTTCTGTCGTTGCTTGACCCTTGCATTATCAAAGTAACCCGATTATGGATATAGTATGGTTTGTATAAGGATGTCGTATGCCAAAAGGGGCAGAACGCCCTTTGCATTCGCATATTGGCATAGTCTCTGCTCCGTTTTTACTGCAACTGAATTTCGCCTACTAAGAATGGGTGATAGCTTTAACCCCATTTCATAAAATTATATCACCAGCTCCGTCTGGGTGTCAAACAGCATAGCCGCAAATCGGCTGAGATCATACATAGATTGGTTGATTAAGTAGGCTTGCGCAAAAAAGCGAGGGCTGCCCATGTCGGACAGCCCTCGCTTTGATTTAATCTTGCCCCTATTCCCAGCGAAAGAAACGCACTGAGGCGACAATGCACAGCAGCGCAATCACCCCCATGATTATCAGAGGGACAACGGCATTTTCTACAGGCAGTCCGAGGGAGGTCGCCTTGAGCAGCTTAATCCCCTGTGTCAGTGGCATAACATCCGAGATGCGCTGGAACACAGGCGGCAGAACCTCGTACGGCAACGTCGCCCCCGAAAACAAGAGCATGGGAAAATAAAAGATGGTACACAGTAGGTTTGACACCTTGATGTTCGGCGAAACACCGCCAATCAAAAGCCCGATGCTGTAAATGGATACAAGCACCAGCAAAAACGAGCCGATAAACGCAAGCATAGAGCCCTGCAGGCGAAAGCCGAAAAAGACCACGCTGGTTACATAAACAAGGATAGCAGAAACCACCGACTGCAAAAAGTGTGCGGTGACCTGAACAAACAGAATCATTGACGGGCTTACGGGCGTGACCCGAAACCGCTTGAGTATCTTTTTGTGCCGATAGTCGGCAATTACAAGGGGCAGACCCATTACGCCCGACGCGCAGATGCCGATTGTTGCAAGCGCGCCGAACGACTGCGCAAAAAAGGAGTAGGATGCGCCTTCAAAGGCAGGCTGACTGCCAAAGATGATTCCGATGATTACCGTAACAACCACCGGCATGATTTGGGCAAAGATAACCATATCCATGCCGCGCAAAGAGAGCTTTAACTCGGTTTTAAGCATGGTTTTAAACGCTTTCATCACAAAGTACCTCCTCGTCGTCGGTATACCAAAGGTATGCGTCCTCTAGCTTCTCGTGCGGGCTGTTTTGAACCGCCTCCTGCACCGTGCCCTGAAAGATGATAGCACCCTGCTTTAAGATGCAGATACTGTCGCACAACACCTCTACCTCGTCCATGTAATGAGAGGTGAGCACGATGGTCATGCCGTTTTCTTTGAGCGTGCGCAGATGCGACCAAACCTCCCTGCGTGCTTTGGCGTCAAGCCCTGTGGTCAGCTCGTCCAAAAAGACCACCTCGGGACTTGGGATGAGCGCGAGCACGATGTACAGCCGCTGACGCTGACCACCAGAAAGCTCGGCGACAAAGCTCTTGCTTTTCTCCGCAAGACCAAACCGGCTGACCAGGGTTTGCCAGCTTTCCGGCTCTTTGTAGAGCGACGCTGTCATCTCGCACAGCTCGGCTACGGTAATCTTCTCCTGATAGCTCGACTCCTGAAACTGTACCCCGACCTGTTCAAACAACCGCTTTCGATTCTTGCTTGGGTCAAGCCCGAGTACGCGAACAAGCCCTTCGTCCTGCCTTTTTGTGCCTAAGACGCACTCGATGGTCGTGCTTTTCCCTGCACCGTTGGCGCCCAAAAGTCCGAACACCTGTCCCCTTTTCACCGAGAAGCTCACGTTTTGTACCGCCACCTGCGCTCCGTACGATTTTTTCAGGTTTTCTACCTGAACTGCATAGTCCATTTGATGCCCTCCTTACAATAATGTATAAAAAATATATCACCAAACAAAAGTCTGGTGATATAGTGGAGGGTTTTAATTTTTACAAATTTTTGAGTATCTGCAACTGCTTTAATATTTGATGGATGTCCTCCTCCAAATTAGAGAGCGAGGTGATAAGACGGTCACACACCCATATGATGTCCTCCGTCTCCTGCGGTGTGTCCAGTATCTCACGCAGGTCAATACCAGAACGGTTATGAAACGCGGTAAGCATACGCAATATTGATGACAATGAATATTGCGCGGAACGAAGGGTGCGAATGATCTTAAGTGTGTTGATGTCATCCCAGTCGTACACCCGGTATCCGTTCTTCCTGCGTTTTGCGGTCAAAAGACCGTTCATCTCCCAGTTGCGCAGCGTATCAATGGTAATGCCCAGCAGATCGGCGGTTTGCTTGCGGGTGAGACTTGCCTTTTGATTCGTTGTCTGTTTGCCCAGTAGCAGACCCTGAGTTATCTCAAGTGCTTCTTCCGCGGTACGCTGCTCTACCTTCACACAGGAGAGGTACTCGTGGCATTGCTCGATTGCCCCGTCGTATTCACCTGCGGCGGATAGCTTAATGATATGGATAGCGCGTTTACGCAGGCCGTTTTGTATTACTTGTGCCCGTAGCGCGATGCGCGCAAGGTGAATCTGCTGCACATGCACATCGGTAAACACGCGGTAGCCGTTTTGCGCTCGAATGGGTTTGGGAATGAGCCCGCACGCCTCGTACAAACGAACGGTATTGGGGTGTATTCCCGTAAGCGCTGCGACCTGCGCGGTTTGATACGTCTTTGTCGCGCTATTATCAGGCAAGGAGCCTTTTATATCGATGCACATAAATCTTCCCTCGTATAATGCCGCCTTCCATTGAGCTTTGGGGTTCAACCCCACCACCGTCAGTATCCGCATGCACAACCGTGCTGCCTGCCATGATAGCATTGACTGTTCCACCCGTTGTCACAGAATCTTCTCGGGCTGATGTTTATGTTGTATTGATTTATATCTATATTCCAGTTTGTTTTTGCTTGTTGCGGTTAAAGAGCACCCCAACCCCCATAAAGGCGGCAAACAGGATTAGGTAGAACAGGATAGGAAGCGAAAACTGCCCCTGCGCCTTGGCTTCAAGGTACGGCACAACGCCATGAGAGAACACAGCAGATACAACCATAAACACACACCCGCATACGGCAAGAGCAGGAACAACAAAACGCTTAACGGGGCTAGTGTCCTTTGCCTTAACCATGAACAGAATCAGGATGGGGATGTACATGGAATACGCGCTGACGATGGGCAGCTCTGAGCTGTCAAAATTAAAAAACCCAAACCAACCGGTGGAAAGGTTTGCGCCGTAGAAGAACAAAAACCAAAACACAGAAAGCATTAAACCAATCACCGCGGAGTTTGCGGGCATATTGGTTGTGGGGTCGAGCTGATTAAACATCTCCGGCTTGGGCCCCTGCCTTCTGGCAGAAAGGAAGTACAGCCCGCGGGTACACCCGAGCATCAAGCCGTTGAGCGTGCCGAGGCAGGATATCGTGATGAACAAGAACAACACGGTGCCGACCACGGGCCCAAAGATGTTGATAAACGGCGAGGTCGCGTTTTGAACAAGCTCTTCGGTGGTGGCTCCACCCGCTAGTCCGATGTAGTACAGAACATAGACGGTTATGACGATGATTGCGCCGAACACCAGCGCAAGGGGCAGGTTTTTCTTCGAGTTCTTTAGCTCAGCGTTAATGGAGGTTGCAACAATCCAGCCGTCATACGCAAACGCGACCGCGACCACCGCCCCAAACAACGGGCTTACCCGTACAACGCTTTCCACCGACTCCGCCGCGACTTTTGTAAAATTTTCCACCGTGATGCCGTTCATCAGCCCGTATATGGTGCCGACCACCGCCATCAAAACAAGTGGGATGAGCTTTATCACCGTTGCGCTGACCTGAAACTTTCCGGCGAGCCTTGGCGCAAGGGTATTGAGCGTGTAGCTTGCAATAAGGTAAAACGCCGCAATCACCATACATTCGGGTCCTATGACTGCGCCACCCTCTGAAACAGGCACAAGCAGAGCAAAACCCGGATTGACCGAGGTGAGAAACACGACGGTAAACCGCGCCGAGACCCACGCCAAAACGCCTGCAAGGGACGGGTAATAGATGGTGCACAAAAACCATCCAAGCAGGTACGCGTAGCCGGTGCCGCAGGTCGCCTCCGCATAATCTACCGCACCATTGGCTTTTTCGTACCGCCCAGCCATTACCGCAAACGCAAGCGAGCAGCTTAGCATGATGACGCCGCCAATGAGCCACGCGAGGATTCCCATCGGCATATCCCCGCCCGTTGCCTGTAACACCTTTTCGGATTTAAAGAATACTCCGCTGCCAATAACAATACCCACCACCATTGCGATGGCGGTAAATAGACCGTACTTTCTTTTCAAATGATCCGACATATCCCTGTTCCTCTTTTCCTCATATTGTGTCGCTTGGGCAGATGAATTTGAAAAACAAAAGCCCGACCGAACGCTTGATGAAGGCTGTCAGTGCGGACTTTTTCTAGGTATAGCTTATCCCTTTTGCTTTCATGCGTCAACCACTTTTCACAAAAAACCAGTCGGTTTTGGTTTATAAATACCGTGACCGACTGGTTATTGTAGTATAAGGGATAGAAAAACTTCTGTTTACACCTGAAACCGCTCTACGCAATGCACCAAACGAGCAGAGCTTGCTCTGGTTTCCTTCATAAGCTGTGCAACCTTGGCCATATAGTTCATCACCTCTGCCGCCTTTTGGGGGATGCGCTGCGTTCCCTGCTAGCCTTCGTTGCTTGAGAGATTGACCTCGTTGATGGCAGTAATCATGCTACGTATAGACATAAGCAGTTCTTCGTAGGTTGCGGTGAAATCCTTAACCCAACTGCTGGATAGACGCGGCATCGCCGAAGTGCTTTTTTCCGATGTCAACCATCGAACCGTAGCCGTCGATTACCTTTGTATCAATAAAGTTCAGCGCCTTCACTGCACTTAACCACTGATTACTTTCAAAATCACCGAACGAATGGAGCCACTCATCATATAACAACTCAATGTACCAACATTTAGTACAACCCAAGCTTTATGTGATGTAAATAAATAACACTATTGCAATTTTCATATTGGCGTGTTATAATGCTACCAAACGGTAGGTAGGATTCATTAAGGGGGACTTATGAGAAAAGATAAAATTCTAGAAAGCTCGTTGGTTTTATTTGCAAACCAAGGGTATTTCGGCACCAGTATGGATGATATCGCAAGGGCGGTGGGGATTAAAAAGGGGTCTTTGTATTCTCATTACGCAGGAAAAGAAGACATATTCACCGCTGTATTTGATGGAATAGTAGCGGACTATGCGCAGTTTATCCGAAAATTGACCGTCTATGACGATGAAACGAACTGCCCCAACAAGCTAAAAGAGATCTTTGCGGTCTATGTGAGGCATTGTAAAAACAACGACAAGATGGTGTTTTGGGATCGATACTATTACTACCCGCCGGAATATCTTAAGGACTATATTTTCATAAAAACGCAAGAGATTGAGGCGCTTTTTCTTGAAATAATTATAAGAATCGTAGGTGATGGGATAACAAAGGGTACTATTAAAAACGGCAATCCCCGTGATATCGCTCTGGCATTTTACTATATGATGATTGGTTTTGCGATGACCATCCGGTTTTATGATCAAAAGGAAATAGAGCCGGACATTTTGTCGTGTATCTCGGTATTTTTAGACGGTATAAGGCCATAACACGGCTATTATTTAGTCATTTAAGGAGGGTTACTCGGTGAACACAGTATTAAAAAGGAAACTGGGACGCAGCCAGATTGAGGTCAGTGCATTGGGGTTGGGCTGCTGGGCAATTGGCGGACCGTTTATTCTTAACGGTATGTCCGACGGTTGGGGCGATATTGACGATGCCCAATCAATTAAAGCGATACACCGCGCCCTAGCGCTTGGCATCAATTTTTTAGACACTGCCGATTGCTACGGTGTTGGGCACAGCGAGGAGGTTATCGGCAAGGCGATTTCGGGAAACAGAAGCAATGTCGTTATCGCAACCAAGTTTGGCTACTTTGGCAACGATGCAACCAAAACCCTGCACGGAACTAACATAACGCCCGCCTACATTGAACGGGCGTGCGAAGCATCCTTGAAACGGTTGGGAAGCGATTATATCGATTTGTACCAGCTGCATGTGGGGGACATCTTGGTCTCGGAGGTAGAATCGGTGGGCGAGACGCTGGACACGCTCGTAAAGAAGGGCAAAATACGCACCTACGGCTGGAGCACCGATGGGTTGGATGCTGCTACGCTGTTTGCTAAACGCCCCAACTGCTGCGCTATTCAGCATAACCTAAACGTATTTGCCGATGCGCCGAGGATGATTCAGCTATGCGAATCGAACGACCTTACCAGCATCAACCGCAGCCCGTTGGCGATGGGGTTTTTAAGCGGTAAGTTTACAGCAACCTCGCTAGTATCAAGCGAAGATGTCCGTGGAGCGGGCCATAGCTGGGTGCCGTATTTTAAAGATGGAATACCAGTGCCGGAGTTTTTAAATGCACTGGAAGCTGTGAGGGAGATTCTAACCAGCAACGGGCGCACGCTTGTTCAGGGGGCGTTGGCATGGATCTGGGGCAAAAGCGATGTGACCGTTCCAATCCCCGGCTTTAAAACCATTGCACAGGTAGAAGAAAATGCAAAGGCGATGGAGTTTGGTCCGTTAACGCAGCTGCAAATGGAAGAGATCGATACCATTTTGCATCGCGCAAGCAGGTAAGCCCGTTCCTATCTATAAAATAGACCGTGGTTACTGAATTTAGGCGCTGATTGATTTGTACAACTCACAAAAAACCACTATGAGAACCTTCTCATAGTGGTTTTTGATTATAATCCATATTAGCTTGTTATGTTAATGCTTTACCCTTTTAATCATTAAGCCAGATACTATATAAACAGCAACAGGCTTACAGCCATTACACCCATGCCGGCAATCAGCCCATAGATGGACAGATGGTGTTCCCCGTACTGCTCGGCGGAGGGGAGCAGTTCATCAAGGCTAATGTACACCATAATTCCCGCAACAGCGGCAAAGATAAAGCCGAACATCACATCGTTAAAAAATCGGTATAAGAGAACGAAGCCTACGAGTGCGCCGACCGGCTCTGATAAGCCGGATAAAAAGGAATACGCAAACGCCTTTTTCCTGCTTCCAGTGGCGTAATAGATAGGCACTGCAACCGCAATGCCTTCGGGAATATTGTGTATTGCGATAGCAACTGCGATGGGTATGCCCAGCGTGGGATCGTTGAGCGCGGCAGTAAAGGTGGCTAACCCTTCGGGAAAATTATGAATCGCGATTGCCAGCGCGGTGAACAGACCCATTCTCATCAGGTTTGCTTTGTGGCTTTCGCTTTTCCCGTCCATCTCCTCCACCGTATGTACCTCATGCGGATTTTCCGTTGACGGTATTAGCTTGTCAATAAGGGCTATAATCAGTATGCCGAAAAAGAACCCGCCTACGGTAGCCCATGTTCCTGCCTTCTGCCCAAGTGCCGCGGTCAGGGCGTCTTGTGCCTTAACCAGTATCTCTACAAACGACACATAGATCATGACTCCCGCCGAAAAGCCCAGTGCAACAGATAAAAATCTGGTGCTGGTCTTTTTTGTAAGCAACGACAACGCGCTCCCTATACCCGTTGAAAGCCCTGCAAAAAGCGTTAAAGAAAAAGCAAATAGTACTGCATTAAAATCCATATCAAATGCTCCTTTCGATTCTATTCGTACAATCCGTATGTGGGAACACGCCCGTTTTGTTTGCCATGGAAGGCAGCGCGTCCGAAAATCGTATGCTTGTCCACGCGAGCGTTGCAGTTTTTTGAATAAACAAGCCTTGTCCTACCCAAGAGAAATTTATCGCCATTCATCTATTTATCGCAACCGTAACAATGGCGAAACAACAGCTGAACCCGTGGATAAAAGCCCTTGTTAGGTGTCTCTTAACTTGTTTTATCCGCCATTCTTACACATTTTATATACAGCAATTATACCGCTTTTCCTCATTTACCACAACATCACAACAGATTTTTCGTTGTTACCCAGCAAACATTTTTTTGTTATCACGACAAAGAAATCTATCTTGTTGCATATGCGCAGTTATACTTCATCAGACGGTGGTTCATAGTTTAATGGAGCGCGCTTGTTTGTGCGCTTTCTCATGCCACGAAGCAATTTCACCAATTTCGGGCGATTGTAACGCTGCGCAACGATACAAGGAAGATTCACAATCAGTGCGTAAAGCAACATCAGCCAGATGACATAGGGTGGCGCAAAGAAGCCAAAAACCCAAAACGGCAGTATTGCGAGGAGGTGTGTAAGCTCTGCACGGCAGGTTTCAACAATAAATCGTTCCAGTCCCTTTTCCGAACAATCGGTTAGGTGTTTTTTTCTAAACCCGCTCTTTACAACCGCCGCCCCGTCAGGCAACAGGTGCTTCCATCTACGTATAGCAAAAACCTTCTGATAAAACCGTCCGTCCTGCTCCCAACTACGCACGCGAAAAAGAAAACTATCCGTGTTGTAAAACTTATCTGGAATGATGTTAGATATGATTGCGGCTGACGTCTGCAGCACAAACCACACAACAGCAAATAGTATGACCATCCATACTTCCGACAAGAATAATACCTGCATCATGGATTCACTCCAGTCTAATTTCTCTGTCTTTCCAAGTAACATTTTTACGCAGAGCCACTTTTATGAACGACCGAAAGAACACCAAGAGAAAGAACAAAAGATACAATGGGTAGCATAATGCCGTAACAATACTAAATGAACCAGTTCTGCTCGAAATTCTGTAAAGCTCTAAGACCCATAGAATATATAACACGAAAACGAAAGCTGCAAGGATAATATCTTTTAGGAAAATGACCTCAACCACGCTAAAAACGGTAAGAATTAGCGCGCTTATCCAAAGAAAAGTCATGATAAAGATAGGAAGCGGCGTCTTAAGCGCACCTGTGGCAAAGTTCTTTGTCCAGCCTCGCACCAAATCTTTAATGCCACCGTGGTACATGCGGTAGTGAATCAGCCCTTTGCCCATAAAAAGACGATACGTGTATCCCTCTTTGGCAAGGTTATTACCCAGTGCAATGTCATCGACGATACTGCTTTTTACCGATTCATGTCCGCCAATCCTATTGTATATCTTAGCCGGGATTAGAATGACAGGACCGCACAGACCGGCATGTTTTTTTGTGAATGTTGTTCCGATGCCATTTGCGCCAACCTGAATGATATTAAAAAAGAACGAAAGCTGCTCGTACCCTTTCTCTAATGTATGGTAAGGCAGAACCGATACCACACATCTTCTTTCATGATAGGCGTTCACAAGGCTTGCCACTGCGTCCGGCATCAGACGTACGTCTGCGTCAAGGAATAACAACAGCTCCGCGCGAGTAGCCCTTGCCCCCTCGTAGCATGCCCACGACTTGCCGGTCCAGCCGTCCGGCTTTTCTGTGACCGATATCAGTTTGACATTGCCATACCGCCGTACAACTTCAGCTGTTCGGTCGCCGGAGCAATCATCAACACAGATAATCTCATGTACCGAGTACGTCTGCTTTGCCAGATCCTGTAGCAGCAGCGCAATACTCTTCTCCTCATTCCTTGCAGGGATAATGATTGAAACCTTGTACTGCATCTTACACGAGGTGGTCTTTTTCAGCATCGGAAAATGGGTAAAAAGAAACAGACTTATTAGTAGCCCTACTAAGATGAAAACAATATTACTCTCCAAACTAATTCACCTCTTTTGTCAGCATTCCTTGATTAGTCTCTTGTTTGTTTCGTCCGCGGCCAGTTTCCCCGTTAAAAAGCATGTTGGTACCCCTGACGGACTGAACGCCCATTGCCCAGCCTGATAGATGTTGTCAAACGGCGTGAGAATCGATTTACTGATTCTTTTAAACCTTGTTTCTGACGGCAATCTCTCCCCCGAAAATGCCCAGCCAGCGATTGCCCCTTCCGCCGAGCCCGCGATATCCTTTATCGTTAATGGGGTTGAGCAGATGCTAAAAATTATTTTATCGCGTAACCCGGGCATCAGCCTGCGGTCGATAAGATCGATGATTGTTTCGGTGCATCTACGTTTGAATTCTTCATATTTTCCTGCACTACAGATCTTACTGACAATAGTATAGTCCATTACGGTACTAACAATAAGACCCGTCTTTCCTTTTGGGGCGAGCGATGGGTCTCTCAACACGGGGCAGGATATTTCGTACGTCGTGTATTTTAAAAATCTTACTATCCGGTCGATGTCCGTTTCCGACGATTCGTCGGTATCAGTAGCAGTCCTTAATCCCAGCTTGTCCGGTGTGTAAAAACAGTGTGGCGCGCAATGACCCAAAAAGCAGCTGCTATCCATATCCACACCAATAAAAACAGAGAAAACCGAATCCCCACCGTGGTTTTTTCGAACTAGCTCCCTCCATGCAGTGGCTTTTTTGCTTTTGGCATAATCGTTTGGGTGTAAGGCACTGCATAACTGCCCTGTGTCGCACGCCCAAATGAGTTTTTTGTATCCGAATACTCGGCCGTCGTCGGACTTGACTTCCTGCCGGGCGGTATCCACATCGGTGATACCCGTATCTTTGAGTATGATGCCACCGCTTTTACCTATATAATCGCAGAGCTTGTCCGCCAAAACACCAGTTCCACCGAGTGGGTAGAAATAATCGCAGTACTGCCCGAAATAACTCAGAGCAAAGAATGCCGGCGTGTTTTTGAAGAAGTGCTGCGTTATCATGTCGATTAACGAACGGTTATCTGTGAATTTTTCCAGATACTCGTTTATCGGCTCGGAGAGCGCAGCTGCCTTGTTGATGTTTTTCTGATACTTCAAAAGCCATGGGAGCAGCGTTTTAAGCAGGTATTCACGGTCTTTTGGCATAGCTTCCATAAACATAGGATTGTCGATGCCGTAAAACACATCCATGTAACCCATCACTGTTTTAATCTCGTCAACGATACGTTCTATCTCTTTTCTATTATTGGGGAACGTTCGGCAAAGCAGTTCTTTATAATCGTGAAGGCTGGAATTGGACTTAATTTGAATCGTATCGTCTTCTATTCTTATACTAACAGGATTTTTGACGAATTCCATGCTAATTTCAAGCTGTTTGAGCATGGGTTTTATTATTCCCGAATTTTCAAATGCGCGGATGCCTCCGTCAAAAACAAAATCATTGTGTTTAAACGAGGTAACAAGCCCACCGATATTACCGCTCCTTTCGCAAAGCAAAACGCGGTGTCCATATCTGCACAAGTAAGCTGCCGCTGCAAGCCCTGCCGCGCCTGCTCCAACTATAACAACTTCAAAATTCTTTACGTCATTCACAATGTGTCATCCTTTCTTTACACGATAGTATAATACGCTATACCACATCGTGATATAGCGTATTATGAGATGCGCTCATGCATGATTAAAAGGCATGCAGCATCTACAGTCTGCGTAGGTTATAAGTTGGGCGTGACGTCGTATGTGTAAGCGCATAGGAAAAACGGAGCACGGCACTAACGTGGTGTGCCATTTTTCTATCAGTTTAGCACTGCAATCCCTATATTTAAATAGGTGGCGAATAAAATCCAAAGCAAATAGGGCAGCATCAGGTATCCCGCCGCATTTTTGATGCGATAAAATGATATCGTCGTCAGCAAAACCAAAACATCCAACAACACAATCACTGCGACGGCTAGCCAATACCACTCAAATCGAAAGAATACAATCGGCCAGATGAAGTTCACAATAAGCTGCGCCCAATATAGGGTGATTGCCCTTTTGCGATCCTCTGTTAGAGGAGCTTGGTAAATGAGATAGGCCGCTATCGCCATTAAAAGATAAAGTATAGGCCAAATAACGCCGAAAAGCCATCCCGGTGGCGACAACGGCGGTTTTATATAGGATGTGTAGAGCTCACCTATGCTGCCGGAAAACAGGCTACCAAGCACACCGATAAGCTGTGTTGCAAGTACGATGGTAATAAGCTGGAACCAATTGATCTTTTTTGTCATACTATTTTCACCCCCGTAACAGTATATGCGCGATACGATTGGTTTATTTGTTGGTTATAGAACCGCTAATCTTTAATTAGCCTGCCTTTTCTAAAGCCTGCGGTCGTAAAACACCATAACGCCCTTCTGTTTGTAAGCCATGCAATCTGAGCGCCGTTTTTGGTGTTGCTGAGTATTCTAGGTACGAAATATTCCGCAACCGTTTCGGGCTTCTCTGCCAGTATGTTAAACAGCCTCTTAAACCTTTCGTCCGAAAAAACATCAGACCGCGCTCCGTCTGGTGTTTTTGTAATAAAATCGGTCAGCATCATACCGGGAGATAACCGTCCTGCTAGAACGCCAGTGCCCTCCAGTTCCTTGGCGAGCCCTTGCATAAAATAGGTTAAAGCGCGTTTTGATGTGCCATACAGTATTGTTTTAAGCTGTATCATGTTGTTAGAGCCGAGCCCCTCCATGCTGTATATCGCGCCATGCCCTTGTTTTAGCATTCCCGCTGCCGCAATCTGTGAGCCGTATATCATGCCGGTTATATTTGTCGCTATCACGTTTTGGGTGTAGGTTTCTCCTGTTTCCCAACAGAACTGATGCGGCGCGTTTTGCCCTGCATTGTTAATCCATATATCTACCCCGCCCCACTGTGCAACTGAGACGTCCCATAGGTTTTTTAGGCTTGCTCTTTCCTGTACGTTGCATGGTACATAGATAAACTTCCCCTCAAAGGGTGACAGTGCCGCGTGAGCAGCTGCGGGCAGCGTTTCACCCCTACCCGATAGTGTTACCTGACATCCCGCGCGCAGAAACTCCGTTGCCATGCAAAAACCAATGCCGCGTGTGCTTCCGGTTATCACCACGCTCCTCATAAACACCCCTCCGTCACCTTGCGCCAAGCCATTGGAGTACGGGCTCAAGATTCTCCTCTTTTACCCCGTCAAACCCGTTTTCAATGGTGTTGATGGCCTCTTCAATTCTTTCATCCTTGTCCTTGCGACCCTTGAGCATCTTTAAAAACATCGACAGCATGATCTTATCCATACCCTTTATCTCTTTTAGAGGGAAGCACCCGCCGCGCAGATAAAAAAACGGTGTGCCTTGGATACTATTTCTTGCGATTACTGTTTCGGTGTTAGGCTCGGCGGTTCGCCCGGTACCCGAACCGCAAACCGCTTTGACGTTGTAGCCTCGCAGTTTTGCAAGACCCTGTATCTTTCCGGCTTTCATCCATCCAAGAAAAATGATTTCGTCTTCCTTGCTAATTTTTGCGCATTCCTTTGCCGCAAAAACCTTTAGCCCCGTTTTAGCTGCGAGCATGTCGGCGTACCTCTTAGTGAAACCTGTCTTTGATTCATAAACGATTACCATACTATCTCCACCTTCTATTACATATATGCCCAGAGGAGACCGAAGACATATTACACATCGTCGTCATCCTCACACCTTTACCGTCGGAGTTTTATAAAAAGATACCTCTAAATGGGGCTAGTATTGTGCCCTGATTATTAACTGTAGTTTTATTTACAACTATATCACGCGATACATATTTTGTAAATATTCATCTGTAATTTGACTAAAGAAAAAGATGTAATACACGTTTTTATATCTGATATAATTGCAATCATTGCTTCCATAATATATAATTAAAACACGTTAAACACTCGAATTTGTGCAGCTTATCCTCCCAAAATGCATCTCATCCAAAATCGCTTGCCCCGAGTAAAAATCGCATCTATACTGGGGGCAGAAATAAATTTGGAGGGTGCAACAATGGGAATTTTAACACTGGTACTATTACTTACACTGGAGACGTTATTACTTGTCTGGTCAATCACAACAAAGAACAATCACAGAGAAGAAAAAGCAATTGTCCGCATCGGCTTGCTGGCTCTTTTCGGGCTTATGCTTGTCACAGGGGTTTACGAATGGAGCTTTCGATATGTGATGCTTTTGCTCGTGCTGGTTGTGCAGGCACTTGCTGGCGTAGTGATACTGGTTAGAAAAAGAGAAAAAGAGTATAAGCTGGGAAAAAACATTCTTCGCTTTGTAAGGAACTGCTTCGTGTTTACCTTCGCACTTTTTATTGCAATCCTTTGTCCTCAGTACGAACAGCCCATAACCACGGGAGAGCATGAGATAGCGACGGCAAAGTATACCTGGACCGATAACAGCCGGGTAGATGAATTCTCGGAAACCGGCGGGAACAGAGCCTTAACGGTTGAATTCTGGTATCCCGAAAACGCGGATGGCACGTATCCCCTTGTTATTTTCTCTCACGGTGCGTTTGGTTTTGGCGGGAGCAACTTCTCTACGTTTGCGGAACTTGCCTCGAACGGATATGTAGTGGCAAGCATCGGACATACCTACCATGCGTTTTTCACAATGGACACCAACGGAACCCTTACGACAGTAGACCCCGAGTTTATTAACAGGGCGTCCCAAATAAACGCCGTCCACGACACAACACATGAAGAAGAGATTTACCATACCACAAAAGCGTGGATGAAGCTTCGCACCGATGACGAACACTTCGTACTTAACACAATCCGTTCGCAATGCGAAAACAACAAGGCTGATGCGCTCTTTTCTATCATCAATACAGAAAAGATCGGGCTGATGGGGCACTCACTGGGAGGCGCGACGTCCGCACAGATTGGCAGAGAGCGAGACGATATTGACGCTGTCATCGTCCTTGACGGAACCATGCTGGGCGAAGAGGTAGCATTTGAAAACAACACGACCATTCTTAACGACACCCCTTACCCCGTGCCGCTCTTAAATGTGTATGCGGAAGATCACTACACAAATTCGGCGGAGCTTGTCGGTGATGTGTACAACAATTTTTATGCGACACAAAACGCCTTGTGCGCATACGAGACAGTGTTTCAAGATGCTGGGCACTTAAACTTTACCGACCTGCCATTGTTTTCCCCTGCGCTTGCCAATATGCTTGGTGTGGGTACGATAGATGCGCGGTATTGCATTGAAACAATGAACGAGGTCGTGCTGGAATTTTTTGATTGCTATCTAAAAGACGCTGGAGAACTAAAAATAGAAAAGGAATACTAATTATGCAGGTGCGAATCAAGCAGATCAGTAACAAGGCCGACGAATGTCTGATTATAGAATGCATTGAGGTGACACCCGATATCGAGAGCATACGGTCGTATGCTCTCACCAAGGGGACGACCTTAACAGGCAGTGTGGACGAACGCATCTATCAGTTCAATCTCTGTGATGTTTTCTATTTTGAGGCAGTTGACGAGCGGGTATTTGCCTATACAAAGAGCAGGTCGTATGAACTCAAAATCCGTCTGTATGAGCTTGAAAATGCCTATTCGGATAAGCATTTCATCCGATGCTCCAAGTCCTTTGTTATCAACCTGATGAAGCTTGACAGCATAAGCCCTGCACTAAACGGGCGGTTTACGGCACATATGAAAAACGGCGAGAATATCATCATCTCAAGGCAATATGTGCCCGAAATAAAACGCGCCGTGATGGGAGGTAAGCGAAATGGACTTTAAGACTTTCTTTGTAAAAAAGGTTATGATGAGCTTTTTTGTATCAATTGCCTGCATTTGTGCCGCTATGGCTCTCGTTGGTATGACCTTTGCAACAGATGTCCGTTTTGGCTACGAAGCGTTTTTGTCACCCCTACTCTTTGGCGCACTCGCATCCCTTCCCATACTTGTAACCTATTCAAAGAGGGAATTGTCCTTTAAGCAGACAGCGATAAGGAATATCATCCATTTTGTTTTGCTTGAGGCAGTCATACTATCGGTTCTTTATTTGGGAGGAATACTCACAAGTGTTTCTATGGCTGCATCCCTTGGTGTTTCCATACTCATGATTGATTTGACCGTAAGTCTCGTGTTATGGATTAACGATAAGAGGATCGCAAAGGAATTTAACAGCGCTCTAAAAAGACTGCAAAACGATTACGGTGCCAGCGAATAGTTGACCTGATAAATGTCTTATAGCACAACAAGTTATCACAGCATCGCATACTGTCTTACTTCTAGGAAAACGCGCCTTGAATGGCTATCCATAAGCCAAATCAAGGCGCGTTTTTGCGCACTTCTATCCTGCCAAGGCGCTTTTCAGCTAAGCCTTTCAAAAGTAAAGCTGCAAGGCTTCTCACCATTTGTATTGAGCGGAGATGAAATGATTTCTTTTAATTTTAGCTTTACTCCCAAAGCGTTTTGATAGTGATATAGAAAGTGTCCTGCACAACAACCACAGTATGTAGACGAAATGGAAAACGGCTGCTTTAACATTTTAATTGACCCACAGGAACAGGTATTCTTGCCTGTGTGAACACCATTTGAGAAGTCTCCAAATGTAATTGTAAATGTACCATCATCATTAAGACAGGGCGACATCATATATTGAATACTTGACATTAATGCAAGTTTTTCAGAAAAAGTTTTACCTGCGTGTTCTAATGCAAACGCCTTACAGCCTTTGTCTCTTTGACCTCCCTTACAACAACCCTGTTTTTCCATAATAGAAAGGCATTGTTCCTTTGTCAACAATTCATCCATTTTGTCAATCATAGAAATAATGTTAATCGGATTGTTGCAGTCGGCATCAAAGTCAAACTGCGCCATGATTTTATCGTCGATTTTTTGCTTTTTCATTGTATCTCTAACCTTTTTCAATGTTGGCATTTGAATTCTCCCTCACTTATAAATAATTCGATCCAAAACCAGCCTTCCCGAAGCCAACTCGATTTTACCGTTATTACGCAAGTAGGGCTTTAGATTTCTTTGCAAGGAGGTATCCTCCGGCAATTCGTCTAAAGGAATATCCTTGCTTCCATAGACCCAATCCATAAAATCCAAACTATCCTCTTCCATTTCGTCGATATCAAACGCTTTTTGAAACTGTAAGATTCTAGAGTTTCTTGGCAAGACGCACCTTAACGATGGCGCAAGTAGCCATGAACTACAAACCATATCTGCCCCATAATAATCGGGATAATACCTCTTAAAAAACTCCAAAGCGTCTAGATAAGAGTTTCGCAGCTTGTCAGTTGATAGATCAGCATCCGCTGGAATATGTATACCAATCAAACGCCGGTCGTCTTCGATTTTCATTTCATATTCAAGCTCTCCAATCCGATACTCTAGCATAGAAAGTTGACGAACTGCCCACCACGCCCAAACGAACCGATAGCGTCCATGCTTATCCATATAGTCCTGCAGAAATCTCGGAAAAAACTTCATCGTAGCAGTGAATATTTCTTTGGATATCCCCAGCTCCTCGTACTTTGTATACGCATCACATGCGCAGTGCAGCTGGCAGGTTAGGATTTTGATTCCGTCCTCATCGGGCTCTAACAAACCTTGCAAACGCTCGAGCGTGCCCTCCCAACCCTCTGGGTGCTTCATCTGCTCTATTTCCTGTTCCATGCTATTAAAATCGATGCAGTTCTCGTACTCTGTTACCTTCTCTTTTACTTCATCCTGTATCCCAATTAGATTACAAAGCTCGAATATTGTCATTCTACTTTTCTCCAGTTCGTGTTCATCTTAACTCGCTAATAATTGAATAAGCTTCAATGTTTCGCCTTGCCGTAACTTCTTGTATCCCACGTGGGAACGGTGAATGTCTTGGCTATATCGTGAAGTCCCTTTATTGGCTCTTTTTGTATTAATTACAACGATATTATGCCTGCTTTTCATTGATTTGTCAATTTCGCATGACCTTGAATGACTGATGTAATCATTTTCTCTTATGTCCAAAAACAATGTGGCGTTACTCGCAGTTTTCAAAACATTGTATAAATGCTATTGACAAAAGCAAAACAATCATTCATAATGCAAAGGTTGACTTTTCAACTGTTTACACTTCAACTGTAAAGGAGTAACATATGGATTTTAACACAATAAGTTACCTGTTAAGGTACGCAAAGGGCTACGGTCACGCTAAGATACGGGAAGCGGGAGTATCCGATACCGAGCACAGAATTTGCACATATCTCTACTTCCATAGTGATGCATATCAGGATATGATTGCAAATTCCCTGATGTTGGACAAGACAACGGTAGCAAAAGCTATTATGTGCCTTGAAGAACGCGGGCTTATTACGCGTATACAAAACCCTAAAAATAGGCGTAAAAACATTTTGAATATTACCGACGCCGGTAAAGAAACGATTACAGACGTTGTGGACATATACGACAAATGGCTTGCAACAATTGAATCCTGCCTGTCTGATGTAGAAAAAAAACAGTTTCATGACTATTGTATCCGGCTACTGGAAAAGGCAAAAGAGATTAGTGAAACGGAACGAAAGCATATATTCGGTTAGTACGGGTCGTACAAGGCATTACACTGCGCGCTATCGATGCATCTGGCTACGCTGAATATCAGTGCAAAGTCCTAAGCGACAACTTAGGTTAAGATGCATGAATAGGTTATGGCGCGCGGCCATAAGCCTTTTATAAAAGCGATAGAAGTGAGGAAAAACAAGGATGACACCAAACAAGCAAACAGAGCTAATGAGCAATGCACCAGTCACAAAAGCAATACTAAAAATGTCGATACCCGTTGTGATGGGAATGATGGTACAGGTACTGTATAATCTCGTGGACACGTTCTTTATCGGCATGCTAAACGACCCAAATCAGCTTGCGGCAGCCAATATAACAACTCCGATTTTTATGCTGATGATGGCAATCGCTACAATCGTGAGCACAGGCGCCGCTTCCTATATCTCACGCTGCCTTGGTAAGAAGGATCATCAATCCGCAAATAAAACGCTGTCAACAGGAGTAGCTATTTCCACGGGGCTTGGAATCGTGGTGATGATTACGGGGCTCCTATTTCTAAAGCCCTTTATCACACTGCTCGGCGCGACAGAAGCAGTATATCCGTATGCGTTGAGTTACGCCTTTATTATGTTTATTGGAACGCTACCTGTTATGCTCAACTACACCGGCGGTCAGCTTATTCGCAGCGAGGGCGCAATCATGCCGTCAATCGTCGGCATGATGATAGGAACGGTTACCAACGTCATTCTCGACCCAGTATTCATCTTTGGTTTTGATATGGGAATCGAAGGTGCTGCAATCGCAACGGTTTTAGGGAATGTTGCCGCGCTTGGATACTATATATACTATTACCTATCAGATAAATCACTTGTAAAATTTAAGCTAAAACTCATTTCTGGTGAAAAGAAGATATGGGGACAAACCTTTGGCATCGGTATCCCTGCCGCGCTCAGTCAGTTCTTAATGAGCGGAGCGCTTGTCGTCTGCAATAACCTCGCCAAGCCTTACGGAGAAAACGCGGTAGCAGGCATGGGCGTGGCGGCAAAGCTGATGTATATCGGGACATTCATCTTCATGGGTTTTGCAGCAGGATGCCAGCCGCTTGTGGGCTATAGTTATGGCGCAAGGAATATATCGCGCGTGAAGGCTATCATAAAAACCGGTATGCTTATGACAACAGGTATTGGAATCGTGCTTACTATTCTATTTGGGATATTTGCGCCGGATCTAATTGGCATCTTTACAACGCTGCCGAAGGTCATAGCGGAAGGTGCTACAGTTCTGACAATCTATATGTGGTCATTCTTGGTCCTCGGTCCACAGATGCTTGCTTCGACTACCATACAAGCTCTTGGAAAGGCAAAGGCGTCTTTGGTGTTATCAATCGCCCGTCAGGGGCTGTTCTACATCCCACTTTTGTTTCTTCTCAACAGCCGTTTCTTATTTAAGGGTCTGCTCTGGGCACAGCCCATTTCGGATGCGATAACCCTCTCACTTGCGCTGGTGCTGCTTGTGTTTATTTTGAAGAAATATCAAAAGAGCAACAACGAATAATCAAGGTCGTATTGAATTGACTTTGTTTCTTGTAACGAAACTACATAATTGGAGTCGGATAAACGTTTACTGTTGATTTTTAAAGCTCTAAGAGCACCTTATCCATTCAGGATAAGGCGCTTTTTGTCGCATAAAAAGCATTTGAATATATTGACAAAATTTAATGTAAAGCATATACTAATAATATATCAAATATTTTTGATATGAGGTGAGCAGCTTATGAATATATATGAAGAGCATGCAAAGGTATTTAAACCCTTCTGCGACGAAAAACGTCTACGGATACTTGAACTACTTCGGAGCGGCGAAAAATGCGCCTGTGTTTTGCTGGAACAGCTAGATTTAGGGCAGTCGGGGCTTTCCTACCACATGAAGATTTTGGTAGAGTCAGGCGTTGTTGAAAGTCGGCAGGAAGGAAAATGGACTCACTATAAAATCAGTATAACGGGCAGCACTTATGCAGGTACTTTGCTACAGGAACTGACGACACCAAATATCGTGACCGATGAATGCAATTACTGTGACTAACAAAAGCCATCTCCATGATGGCTTTTGTTAAACGGAATGCATCAAAATTATTAGATATGTTGTCCTTGGATCGAAAGATGGGTTGTTTTTTTCCAGGTTCAGATCTAGGCATGAAATGGCTGGACGGAATGATTGGAAGTGCTCTTTCCGCGCTGGGGCTAGACATTATCCACGTAACGGATTTTTCGCAGATTGCGGCTTATGGTGTGATGTCAACTCCCGCTCTTGTCGTGGACGGGAAAGTAGTCTCCTACGGAAAAGTCCTGCAAACAGAGGAGATTGTGAAACTTTTGCAAAAGGTAAGATAAGGAGGGGTTACGATGGAGAAAAATAAGAACACGGGAATTGGTTTTTTTGAAAAATACCTCACCCTTTGGGTCGTCCTATGCATGGCTGCTGGTGTACTTATCGGCAGGTTTCTGCCGGGCGTTCCGGCGTTTTTGGGACGGTTTGAGTACGCTAATGTTTCCATTCCAATTGCCGTCTTGATCTGGGTCATGATTTACCCCATGATGTTGAAGGTTGATTTTCAAAGCATTCGAAATGTGGGCAAAAACCCGAAGGGGCTGTTTGTAACATGGGTAACCAATTGGCTGATTAAGCCGTTTACCATGTTCGGCATTGCCTGGCTGTTCTTTTTTGTGGTCTTTAATGCACTGATTCCTGCGGAGCTTGCAAAAGACTATCTGGCCGGAGCCGTCCTGTTGGGTGCCGCACCATGCACCGCCATGGTTTTTGTATGGAGTCACCTGACAAAAGGAAACCCTGCCTACACGGTGGTACAGGTCGCAACAAACGATCTAATTATCCTTGTTGCCTTTACGCCAATCGTTGCATTTCTGCTTGGCGTTGGTGGTGTAGCAATCCCCAGGGATACGCTCATCCTTTCCGTTGTTTTGTTTGTGGTCATCCCTCTTATGGGTGGGGTCATCACGCGAAAGGTCGTTGTAAATAAACGCGGGCCCCATTACTTTGAAAACAGCTTTATTCCGAAATTCGGAAATATTACCACCCTCGGTCTTCTGCTTACCCTCATCTTCATTTTCTCATTCCAAGGAGATGTCATTCTGAACAATCCTCTACACATTGTATTGATTGCGGTACCGCTGGTAATTCAAACTTTTTTTATTTTCTTCATCGCCTATCTTGCCAGCAAAGCACTGCGGCTACCGCATGATATCGCGGCGCCGGCCGGAATGATTGGGGCTTCCAACTTCTTCGAGCTATCAGTTGCCGTTGCCATTGCACTGTTCGGCACAAAAAGCCCGGTGGCACTTGCTACTATTGTAGGCGTTCTGGTCGAAGTCCCTGTAATGTTGATGCTTGTTAAGATTGCAAACAATACGAAAGGCTGGTTTAGAGACAATGGGTTATCAAATAAACGGAATGACTGAAACAGACTGGCCCGAAGTAAGCCGCATCTATCAGGAAGGTGTGGATACAAACCTTGCGACCTTTCAGTTGGATTATCCCTCCTGGCACGAGTGGAATTCTTCGCACCTTAACAATTGCAGACTTGTCATTACAGAGGACGGCGGCGAGGTAGTTGGCTGGGCGGCTTTGACCGCTGTGTCAGGTCGATGTGTTTACGCGGGAGTAGCCGAAGTAAGTGTGTATGTAGCACAAAGCCACCGCGGTCGTGGAGTTGGTAAGGCGCTTCTTCTTGAGCTGATTCACTGCTCTGAAAGGGACGGCTTTTGGACGCTGCAGTCGGGCATTATGCAGGATAATACGGCAAGCATTCGTCTGCATGAAAGCTGTGGATTTCGTATGGTTGGCTATCGTGAGAAAATCGGTCGAGACCGTTTTGGGAACTGGAGAAATACCGTCCTTATGGAGAAGCGCAGCGCAAATAACTCTTTTAATGGCGTCTGCTCCTGTGGTGGTGGAAAGGAGTAATGTGATATGTTGAAGGTTGCGTTTATTTGTGTCCATAACTCCTGTCGGAGCCAGATTGCCGAAGCACTGGGGAAGCACCTTGCCGCAGACATATTTGAAAGCTATTCTGCGGGAACGCAGCTGAAAGACCGGATCAATCCCGATGCGGTTCGTCTGATGAAACAGCTCTATGGCATTGATATGGAACAGAGCCAGCGCCCGAAGCTACTCGCAGATATTCCGCCTGTGGATGTGGTTGTAACCATGGGCTGCAACGTGCAGTGTCCGTTTCTGCCTTGCAAGCGGCGGGAGGATTGGGGACTTGACGACCCAACGGGAAAATCGGACATTGAGTTCATTTCAATTATTAAGACGATTGAAGCGAAAATCATCGCCTTAAAGTCAGAACTTAATAACGGGTAAAGTATTCCCCCAATTCTAAGGCAGCGGATCAACTGAAAAGCGAATCGCCAACATGGATATTATTCAGCGCAAGAAGCCCACCGCCCTGACCGAATATGACCACCCCCACAGGTGGATTTGACGCTGTTGTCCCGCGGCTAGTTTAAAAAGGCACTAGTCTACAGCGGCAGACAGGCTGCCGCTGACAAATTCATCGTGGAATTCAAATCCGGCGTGACGGTGAATGTTGATGAATATGGATAAAAATGAGCAAGGCACTCTACGGAATCATTGCAACCGTAGAGTGCCTTGTTTACTTGTTTAATTGTCATATCTAATTATTTGTGGCGAAAAAAATGTATCATGGCAAAGCTCTAAGCCTTAAACATCTTGAATTTCGGCTTAGTTTATGCATCTAACAACTTGAGTTGTGCATGACCATTTTTATATCCCCTTAGGACTTACTGTCTTTGTTCACTTCACCCCGGAACTTCAACCTTTTGGGAAGCAAGAGCTTAAAACCGCCTTTGCCTCGGCGCGCTAGCACTACGCTCTGAAGCAGAATAAAGAAACAAAGCAGAGCCCCTGTGGTTATACTCTGCCACCATGGCTTTGAAAGCCCGGAAGCAACAACAATGGAGTTAATTGAAACAAGCGTGAGCACACCAAAGAGGGTACCGATAACATTGCCAACACCGCCGGTAAGTAGGGTGCCGCCAATAATGGACGAAGCGATTGCTTTCATTTCATACATGGTAGCATTGGATGCGTTGCCCGCTCCAGTATGTAAAAGATAAACATAGCCCGCTATTCCGGATAACAACCCGCAAAGAAGGTAGGAAAAAAACTTAGTGCGTTTTACGTTTACACCAAGCATCAACGCGCTTTGGCTGCTACCCCCTATGGCATAAAGGTTGCGCCCGAACTTAGTCCATTTCAGAATAATAAAAACAGCCAGTACTACTACCAACGCGATTATAACTCCAAGCTCTATCCTTGCCGGGATAAAATTGCCTGCTTTGCCGTAAGAGCCAAGCCACTTCCATGGAATCTCTATACGCATCTCTTTAAGCGCCAAGAAAGTCTCTAGTTTTGCCGTGAGTGGATTAACACTTACAATGGTTGTCATCCCTTTTGCAAAGAACATGCCTGCCAAGGTGATGATAAAAGGCTGAATCTCTAAATACGCTACCAAAAAGCCCTGTATGAGCCCAAATGCAACTCCGATACCCAACGACAAGGCTATTGAACCTAGCACACTTCCGCCGTTGCCATCAAGGTAGACGATACAGGACATCGTCACCAATGCAATGATGCCACCCACCGAAATATCGATACCGCCCGCAATCATAACAATGGTCAGACCGCAGGAAACAATAATAAGCGACGCATTGTTATTAAATATGTCGATAAACTGCTGGGGGTTTAGAAAGCCCCCGCGCAAATTAAACATAGCCAGCACGTACATGCCGAAGAATATGCAAATCGTTATCGTTAATAACAGATTGGTATCGGTAAGGGGTTCTCTGCGCTTGCGTTCCGTAATGCCGGGTAATAAGGTGTTGTTTTTTAACATGTCATACTTCCTCCACGATTAAAGACGCCTTTTTACTATTGAGCAGCCTACCCAACAGCTGATTGGCGATTTTCTTCACTTTTGGCGAGCCTAAGACTACGATTGCTATGATAACAATCGCTTTATAGGCTTTTACATCGGTTGAAGAAACTTTCATGGCATAAAGCGTAATCGTCAAACCCTGAATCACATACGCACCTATTACAGAGCCAATCATTTTAAATTTTCCACCGCCCAGCGAGTTACCTCCAATGGCCACTGCCAGAATGGCATCCATCTCGATTCCAATCAGGATGGTTTCATGGTTAATCAAGCCCAGCTTCGCTACGTTGATAGAACCCGCAACGGCGACGCAAAGAGCCAATATCACGTATGCCATCAGTTTAATCCGAACAGGGTTAATCCCGTTTAAGTGGGCAGCTTTTTCATTTATTCCCACCACTTGCGAATAGAGACCAAGGTTCGTAAACTTTAATACAAGGGCAAAAATAACCGCGCATATGATTACCACAAAAATTGGTGTGGGAATCGGGATGCCTGGGATAAAGCTCCCCAAATAGGTCAACTTGTCGTCAAAGATTGTGGGAGTAGCACCGCCATTAATCCAATAAGCGATAGATCGTCCGATCGTAAACAAAATCAGCGTCGCAATCATCGGCTGAACGTTGAATACAGCAACCAAGGTGCCGTTGAATGCACCAAAAAGCATTGCGACAACACAGGCCACCAAAAATGCTCCTAAGATGCTGCCCCAGCTGATTTGGCCTGCTTGAAGCATTTTGACAAAAACGCTGCCCGCAATTGCCGCGGCAGCACCCACGCTGATATCCTGCCCTTTTGAAACGGCGGTAACCAGTGTCATGCCCATAGCTAAAATCGCAAGCTCAGATGCCCCGTTGAGAATACTAAGAAGATTTCCAGACAGAACGGCATTCCCGTAAGAGTTTTCTATGAGTTCAATGGAAAAAAAGCCAGGATCTCTGATTAGGTTGAAAATGACTAGCGCGAAAAGGGCGAGTAACGGAATAATCAGTTGTGATCTTGAGTTTTTTAGCATTGCCGCTTTGAATTTATTCATTTAACCAATTCCCCCGCATCAGTATGCACCAAATCGTCATGTCCCCCTGCGATTGTGCGCATTATATTCTCCTGCGTTACCTCACCACCGCTTAGCTCACCTACAATATTGCGGTCCTTCATAACAATGAGCCGCGAGCAAGTGCGAACCATCTCTTCGATCTCTGACGAGATGAATGTGATGCTCATACCCTCTGCGGCAAGTTGTAACACGAGTTTTTGGATGTCCACCTTCGTTCCGACATCTATGCCGCGTGTGGGTTCGTCCAGTATAAGGTAACTCGGGTGCGTGAGTAGCCATCTGGCCAGAATGACTTTTTGTTGGTTTCCCCCCGAAAGAGATTTGATCGGCGTATCTGCCGAAGCGGTTTTGATGCCCAGAAGCTTTATGTATTCATCGGCGAACGCTTCCGCATCCGCTTTGGATAATGGTCTAAAAAAGCCCTTCATGACCTGCAGCGCAAGAATGATGTTCTCACGTACCGACAAATCGGCTATGAGACCGTCGCGTTTGCGGTCTTCCGACAGATAAGCGATTCCGTGGTTCATTGCATCAATGGGTTTAGTCACCCTGACGGCTTCTCCATTTATCCGCACCTTGCCGCCGGTGATTCTATCTGCACCAAAAATCGCACGAACGCTTTCACTGCGTCCGGAACCGAGGAGACCGGCGAATCCATTGACCTCGCCCTTGTTTATTTTAAAGTCAAACGGCTTTACACCGGCCGCGCTGGAAAGCTCGTGCGTCTCTAAGAATGGAGTACTATTGGCATCGGCGGTCGATAGCTCCTGCTTGTGCAGCTCGGACAGATCTTCAAGCTTCTTGCCCATCATCTTGGCAACAAGCTCAACGGGCGGCAACTCGTCGACACTATATTCACCAACCAGTTCGCCGTTGCGCAAAACCGTAATACCGTCACACACCTCATATACCTGTTCGAGAAAATGTGTAACAAAAATAATACCGACACCGCGGGATTTTAGACTACGCATAAGCGAAAAGAGCTTTTCGACCTCCTGATCATCCAGGGAGGATGTCGGTTCATCCAATATCAGAATCTTGCATTCCATATCAACGGCACGGGCAATGGCGACCATTTGCTGCACTGCCAACGAACAGCTGGCAAGCTGTTGGGTAGCCCTAGCCGGAATGTTGAGGTTGTTAAGAATCTCGCCCGCTCTTTTCTCCATGGTACGCCAGTTAACAAAGCCGTGTCCGGCACGTCCGACAAACATATTCTCCGCCACGGTCAGGTTTGGGCAAAGCATGATCTCCTGATATACCGTGCTTATGCCTAAACTCTGTGCTTCACGTGGTGCCCTAATCGTTATTGCTTTGTCTATGCCTGCTATGTTAATCTGACCGGCATCCTTATGATAAACCCCGGTTAGAACTTTGATCAAGGTTGACTTTCCGGCACCGTTTTCGCCCATAAGGGCACGAATTTCACCTTTGCGGAGCGTGAAATCAACATTATGCAGTGCCCGCACACCCGGAAATGCTTTGCATATATTCCGCATGGATAAGACGAAGTCGTCGTGCATCAAACATTCCACCTTTATAAGTTAGTATATTTTCTGTTACTTCAACGTTTTATTAAAAAAACGGGGTGCGGAAATGCGGATATCATCCACATACCCGCACCCCGTGAATGGGGTATCGTCCCCGGGGTAATTATAAAGTTATGATTATTACTCGCCGAGACCGTAGGTATCGATGTCTGCCTGGGTAATTGTCTTGGCATCAAAGCCCTTTTCTTCTGAAATTACCTTCTTCTGCGTAGTCCCATTCTTAATCATGTTATCAATTACAGCCGCCTGGAAGGGGCTGCACTGACCGTCATAGTTCCACTTGCCTGCAAGCAGTTCCCTAAGAGCCCATTTGTTGCAGTCAAAGCCCATGATTACAACGTCACCATCAACGCCATGGGTGATGCCCGCTTCATCAAGAGCGGCGACAGCGCCCTTAGCCATACCGTCGTTCTCGGCATAGACAACGTTGAACTTTTCACCGGAATTGATAACGGATTCCACGATTTTCTTCGCTTCGGCCTCGTCCCATGTTGCTGTCTGCTGCACAATCTTTGTCATTGTGCCGGCAGCAAACTCAGCGTCAAGCGCAGCGGTACGACCAATCTGAGCGTCAGAGCCCATGGCGCCCTGAATGTGAACCACTTTGATTTCAGAAAGACCCTGTGCTTTTAGCCACGCAACGGCGGTGTCGCCCTGCTTAGCCATGTCGGATACGACAGCACTCTCATAAAGGCTTTCATCGCAATTGATCATACGGTCAAATAGGAATACTTTGATGCCTGCTTCTTTGGCAGACTTGAGAGTAGCGTCCCAACCGTCTGTTGCGGCGGCGGAGATAAGTAAGTAATCCACACCATCAGTAATAAACTGCTGGGCTGCATTAAGCTGCTCGTCATTGTTAATGCTGTAGTAGGTTTTCGCATCATATCCGTTCTCGCTTGTAAAGACAGTCTCGAAATCCTTAACATTCGCTTCGCGATAGCCAGATTCCGCCGGTGGGTTGTTGATAATGCCGACTTTAATCATTGCAGCCTTTTCGGGCTCAACGGGAGCTGCCGGTGCAGCCGCTTCTGGCGCCGAAGGATCAGCAGCAGCCGGAGCCTGTCCCGAGGCGCAGGAAACCATGCTAAGTGCCATCACAGCAACAAGAATAAGGGCTATAATTTTTTTCATGAAATATTCCTCCTGTACAATTTTGGGTATTGTTTACATTGTATAGTAGTTGGAGCGAAAATAACATAGAATATTTTATTGCATATGTAAGAATTTTTACGATTTTATCAATCAATTTGCAAAAACATACCACAATGCGTTTTGCTTGGGGAGAACAGGATTTACTTCTGGCTTCCGTGGTAAGAAATCCGTCGTAGGGCGGTGCATCAGCCGACTTGAAAATACCTAGCTGTTCTGCGATGCACGCACCGTGCCGGAAAGCCAGATTGAGCAGGTGCTGGTCGTCGCCAGCAATCAGACATGGGCACTTTTCTACGGGAGCAGCCCACCGCTTTGACCGAATATGATTACCCGCCATCAGGTGGGTGGTCGCTATGGCTTGTCGGCTTATTAAGAGGGTTACCATCTACACAAGCAACTGATGCTGCTGTGGACAAGATCACCGTGGCTCAAATCAGGTTTGAGGGTGGATATGGATGAATAGCGCTTAAAAACAAACGAGGCACTCTACGAAATTACATCGTAGGGTGCCTTGTATCTTCTCTTATTCTAAATTCACCATATACCCAAAGTTGCAAAAACAGGCGGATCGAAGCCTCATTATCACTCAGTGCAAAACGCCACGATTAAGCCCCCACGCTCGGCATAAAAGCTATCAAGTCCTCTTGCTTTGATAATTGTCACTCTTGCACTATTCCAACAGCTGAGAACACTTGCGCGGAGTTTTTCTGCCATATTTTCGTTATAGCAATGGCTGATAGCAACCTCACCGCCACGAAATCCACGCTGCCTCAAGTCGTCCAAAATTAGTGCTAAAATCTTATCTGTTCCCCTTGTTTTTCCCTTCATCGCAATTTTCCCTTCTTCGCTAGCTATTCCAACCCCCCACATACCAAGTGTCTTTGCAATAAAGCCTGTGAGTTTGCTCATTCGTCCATTCTTTACGAGATTATTAAAAGAAGATAGGGCAAAAGTAGTTTTGGTATTCTCTAAGAATTTTTCTGCTTTTTCCACTATTGTTTCAAATGTATGGTGACTTTTGATCCACTGAGCAATATGATGAATACACAGAGCCATCTCAGGACCTGTGGCACGGGAATCAAGCAACGCTATTTTCTTATCTGGATGTTCTGACATAACGATATCAACAGCAGCCATAGCACTGTTTTGACTGCCAGATAAATTGCCGGATATCGTTATAGCTATGGTTTGTTCTGCTTTTTTAAACTCCTCTGCCCATGCATCCGGTGAAGGACAAGCAGATGAGCTGGCGGTGGGACATGCTTCCATATCATCAAGCATTTTTAGAACATCCAACTGCTCGTCATCTATATAATCACGATTTCCAACCCTAAGAGTAAAGTTAACGGTAGAAAAACCGACCTCCTCACAGTCTACATCTTTTTTCATCAAATCGCAGGATGAATCTGCAACAATATTCCATTTCATGTTTTGTTTCCTTTCTAAGCATGTTTTTTAGTTTATTCATTAATCCAAATAAAAAACGCCGTCTTTGTGACAATCTGTAATATCCCTCATAATAAAAGCCAAAGTGTTTAAAGATAGTTCCGAATCAGCCTGATTCATAACACAATGACCCACACATGCGGTGTCGTTGGAATAGAAGAAATCAACTTCATCCGTCTCTTTGTAGCCGACACAGATGATTCAGAAGGATGAGAAAATGCTATTTCACTCCAAAAGAGCGACCGTCTCAACATGGAACGATAGCATTTGATTGATGTCTAGAGTGTAGTTTATGTTATATCCGTCATAGGTAATCATTCCACCAAGCTTATCCGTTAAGGAAATATGTCCACATTATTATAACATTTATTAGTTCTTGAAAACAAGCCGATATAACCATGGCATTCAAATAATACAAGTAAGACTACCCATGACAAGACTTATAATTCAACATGCCTTTGTTCTTTCTACTTGATGTTTATTAAGATAGGCCCCCCTCACCTCCACCAAAAAACCTATACGGTAGACTTCCTCACCAACAGCGGGGCAAGAACAACGGTCTTGTGCCGCAGTATTACGTGGAAAACAGCCGCGAAGTCATCACTCCGCAGGAGATAATTATGCAGGTGCAGGAGTAATTGGCACGCCGTCCTATTGTTCACACAAGTCCAAGCGGGAAGAACCGTGAAGATAAGCAGAACGTCCACCTAGAAAGCGCCGGACGGGACGAGCAAAAAAGCGCATCGCCGAAATGGACACTTTCCTTCAGGGGAAGCCCACCGCCCTGACCGAATACGACCACCCACCGTCAGGTGAGTGTGACGCTTTTGTCCGGCGGCTGATTGAAAAGGTCACCTGTCTACAAAGTGACCGCTAGTGGTCACTTATGACAAATTCACCGTGGAATTTAAGTCTAGCGTGACGGTGGATGTGGATGAATAGGCCTGAAAATGAGCAAGGCACTCTACGAAAATACAACGCAGGGTGCCTTGCTCGATTAACCCATGTGCTGCGCTAGATTGACAGCAAACGCTTCAGCTCTTTTCAGATCGTCCGCATTTGGTTTTCCTTTATTCATGCCACCAAATGTTTTGAGTATGCTGTTTGTGTTGAATCCCGCACAACTGTATTCGTCAACAATGCGGTAGCCTTTGGAAAGAAGAATATCCCTAAGGCCCTTGTGATCCTTGGCCATCTTCTTTTCATTGTAAATACCGCTGGTTGAAAAGATAAACGCTTTTTTATTCTGCACATGTGGGAGTGCATTTGCCAGTTCAAGCATCGGCGCATAATGCTTCCCGCTATCGATGCCTGCGCCAAACCCGACGAGGTCATACGTGCCAATCTCCTCGACCGAAAGCGCACCAGGATGTTTGATTTCAGCTCCAAGCGCATTCGCCATTGCGCCTGCAACTCTTTCCGTGTTGTTGTGATGGTACGAATAAACCATCAAAAGAGCGGATATTTTCATTTTGGTACGGATACCCCCTTATTAATCTTGCTCAAAACCAAATCATCATAGAAGAAACAGCTGCTTGTTCCTCGCTGCCTTTTTCGGTAAACGCGTACGCTTCCTCGCACGATAGCACTATGCCTCTAAATTCTTATGTTCAATATTCTGTGACGGTTGAGACCACTTTAATGCATAGTACACGATAAACAGGTTACACGCAATTTCTATTGCGCTGAAAAAGATATAATGAAGTGATGGCGCAGAGCCGACAAAAAACGAACCAATCTGGTAAATCGCCATCAGAAGCCCCGCCGAGATATTCATGATTTTGTTTGCCCTGAATTTCAAAACCTTTGACAGCACAATCATCACAAATGGTATTTCCAGCGAAATTGCGGCGACGAGCAAAAACCCCTGATTCATTTCAATCCCTGCCGTGTTTCCTGCTAATAGTCCTTTAAGAACCGATGCTTCCATGTTCGAAAGCACATCGCACAAAATATAGTTTACCGATAAAAATGTCCAGAGAACAGAGAAAATATCCTTTTTGTTCTTTAACTTGATGGACTCCATGCTTGTATTGCTGTTACCCATGATGCATTCCTCCTATTAATACTGGCATATGCCGCGGTCAATTGCGATTATTTTTCGTGTCATCCTCTACTTCATATAAGAACACCTCGCCGATTGGCACACCAAAGGCATGCGCAATTCGAAAGGCCAACTCAAGGGATGGCGCATACTTCCCTGCCTCGACAGCCACGATGGTCTGGCGCGATGCGCCCACTTTTTCTGCGAGCTCCAGCTGTGTCATCTCATCGGCAAAAAACCGCAGCCGGCGTATGTTGTTGGTGATAATCAGCCTTTTACCCATTGCGCACGCCTCTTTCATAAAGATAGACGCTTACACCACCTTCCACAATATTTCCGCCGAAGTACGAGCCCAGCATGATATGCAGCGTATCGACGGCGGTTCCGCCGAAGGCCAGCATGAAAAGAGCGGCAATGAAGCCCACACCGATACAGACTTGACCGACCCGCGCGGATTTTAAGGTGATCAGTTTTTCCATTTCGTCCTCAGCGGTAGCGGATGCGATGATCCTGTCGATCTCCTTGCTGTCGCGCTCCCTCTCCTTCACCGTAACGCCGATGGCATAGCCAATATGAAAAAGAATCTGAATCACAATCATCATGACCACGCCGATTCCCGTGAAAATCAGCATCGTAACCGCCCATGCCTTAAAATCTTCCGGCGCAGGCGCACGATTCCCAATCGCATAAAC
>JAEZVA010000099.1 GCA_023443315.1 Bacillota bacterium
GGACGACCTGGTGTGGCGTGTATTTGCTGCATTTTATACCCACACCTCGTTTCACTATATCGCAACCCATCCCAGCGATACGGAGTTTGAGCGCATTGTCGAAAAGGCGCGCGAAGGCTCGTTGTACAACTATGATGTTGAGGTCACACGGGGCGACCGCATTCTAACGCTCTCCACCTGCTCGGTAAAGCACGGAACAACCGGCGAGTACCGTTTTGTCGTTATGGCGCGACTATTGCGTGAAGGAGAAAGCTTTGACGATAAGCTCGGTGCACCCGTAGCAAACCCCGACGCGAAGCTGCTTACATAGTAGTTCATCCTTGCAACAACACCCTCTTACAGCGCTGACGCGGGTAAGAGGGTGTTACTTATTTGGTTTTTGCGTTGTATACAGATTCAAAAATACAATTCAATTAGGGTAGCACTGCAAATAAATAGTCTAAACATTTAAAATTGTTGTATACAAACAAACTGTTTCATGGTAATATTTCCAAGGTGTGTCTGTGCGGCATAATCGGGCACACAGGAAGAAAGGAACGTTTCTATGAAGAAAATATTGGTGTTCGTGTTCGTTGCAATACTAACGCTTCCCTTGTTAACAGGTTGCCTACTTGCAGGGCTATTTCTAATGGATGATACCTCTTCGGTAGAAGAGATTATACCAGAGTTTGCAGAGCCAATTAACGCCCTTGATGTGATGATGATTGATATCTTCGATTGGTACGTCATGGACGAGAGCCAGCAGCTGAAATGGGCGAGCGATGTCATTGCTATCTGGCAGCAGTATGGTGACGGCATGAGTGTGACCGCAGAGACCCTTTTGACCGACGTAACCGCCGCACTGGAACTAGACAACGAACAGGCAAACATCTTTGAGGTAGCCTGCGCAACACAGGGGATTGATGCAAGCATCTACAACGCTCCCCCGCAGGACAAATCGGACTTAGTGCAGGAGGAGAACGGGGAGGGAACGAATGGGGGTACACAGGCTACCTTAGATATTGAGGCTGCGCTTAACGCGGATATCTTTGATTGGCAGCTGATGAGTGAAGACGATAAGCAAAACCTAATGTTTTCGTACCAGCTTGTCTGGGATGTTAACGGCATTACTTGCGGGCTTACTGACGAAGAACTGCTTACAGAGGTTTCTCTTGCGCTTGCGCAAGACAGCGAGCAGGCAAACATCTTTGAGGTTGCTTGTGCGACGCAAGGGCTGGACCCAAATGACTTTAGACCCGATTAACAGGGTAAAACCAAGGCTACCGTGAGTCGTTTTTTATCTGGCAAGTGAGGCTTACTGTATCTTTCGTCATTATAAAGGAATAAAAAAGAAAAAGCATAGTCGTTTACAACAGTAAGTGACTATGCTTTCAAGTTGCCCTGTTACAAACAAATTAAGCCACCCTGTCAAAACTGACGGATGGCTTAATCATGAGGTTTTTTGTGGAGCAGATAACGGGAATCGAACCCGTAACCTCAGCTTGGGAAGATTGTATGCAACCGCACGACACGGCTACTTATATGGCTTTGTTGTGCGCTTTGTTGCGCGTTCTGGCGCAGAATTTTGCATTACTGGTGAAGCAATTGGTGAAGGATTTGCGATGTAAGCAGCCTGTACCGCGCGTTGTTTTGCCACAAAATCCGGGTGGGTATAAATAGCTGTGGTGGACACATCCGTGTGCCCCAACAACTCCGCCGTGGTCTTAAGGTCTGCTCCCCCATCTATAATCGCCGTGGCGAACGTATGCCTCAGGCAGTGTGGGGATAGGTATTTCACCCCCGCAGATGAAATGAAACGCTTGTATGATACACTAAACGTTCGTGGCAAAGATAGCTTTCCGTCCTTGGTGCAAAAAATATACTCAGATGTGTGCGGTAGATGAACCAACAAGTCGAACAGCCATCTCTCGATCGGAATGTCACGCAGGCTACCCGCCGTTTTAGCTTGATACTCTTTAGTCGTAGGTATGCCGTTCTCGGTATACACCGCGCGCCTGATTGAAATCTTGTCAGCGTAAATATCTGACCACTTAAGACCGAGCATCTCTCCCCTACGCATGCCCGTGACAGCCAGAGTAATCACTGCAAAACCGGTACGCGCACCTGCAACGCGATAACTTTCGGCGTCGCTATCCTGTCTGTAAGATAGCGCGTGCGTTATGATTTTCTCCATCTCTGCCCGGCTGTATGTTTGACGGGGAGAGGGTTTCGTACCGCACGGCTTAAGCGCCTCTGCTGGGTTAGTGGATATAATGTTATTGACCACTGCCTGCTTTAATGCAGCTCTAAGCAACGATACATACTTCTTGCAATACCACAAGCTTTTGCCCGCTCCGAAAGCGTTTACCGCTGCTTGCAGTTCAATCGGCGTAACATCCTTTACCTTGCGGGCGCATAGGTTGTCCGGCATAGCCTTACGCAGACCCTCAATTGTGGTGTAGCTGCGTTCTTGCATTGTACCTTGTCTGTGTGTGGCAAGATACAAGTCAAGCCACGCCCCCAGCTTAATGTCAGGAGATACTGCAACAGGGGCGTTGTCCTCGCGCTCTTTTTTCCACGTCGCATACGCCGCCCGGCACTCTTTTTGAGTCGCCCCGGGGAACTCCTTGCGAATCGGTGTGCCGTGCTCATCCTGCCCCACCGTCTTACGCCAGTATATCCGGTTGACACGTTTGACGAAGCTTCCGTCGCCGTTTGGGCGGCGGGATTTTTTTGTTTGAGACATCGGTACCCCTCCCCTGTTATATCCACATAACCGTATCGTCACTTGATGCGCTGTAAGCGTATAGCTCAGCTTGAAGTGCATCTTTTTGCCGCTCCTGCTGGTTGGTCAACCACATGAGATAAGCGACAAAACCCCACGTTATTATAAGCGTAACGACACTTGCAACAGCTACCCTGCGCAGCCGAGACTTGTAATCGTTTGGCATAGGGCTACCTCCTGCAAGGTAAAGATAACTCTAATTACTGACCCACTATTCCGATATACTTTGCTCGTATTGACGGGAGCGTAATATTTGCACCTAAAACTGATTGATACGTGTACAGTCCTGTGCTTTCTCCCCACAGCTTAATGATGTCTCCATCAAGGATTCTGTCAGCGCCTTCGGGCATACGAAACTCCACAATAATGGTATCCTCGTAAAACCCATACTCATTTTTGGTGACGTTAACTCTATATGTGGTAACGTCAGAAAAAAGAGTCGGTTCCATAACTTGAATTACCTCTCCAGTGAAAGTGAATTTCTCACCCGATAATCCATTTGAATCCCGGGCAATTGTTTTGAATGAAACCTTTTTACACTGTGCCTTATACTCTTCTTGTGACAACTCACTTACCACTTGCTCGGACGATGTCTCCGCGCTAGATGCCTCAACGCTAGATGCCTCAACGCTAGATGATGCCACACTGGACGCCTCGATACTGGGTGTCGCCGCGCTGGATGTCTGCGCGCTGGATGTCTGCGCCAAAGCTGGTACAGCCTCATCACTAACTACGTTGCCTTGTTCTTGCGGGGAACCTAGCGCGCTCAAGACCACAAAAAACATAAGCAGCGCACAAGGTATTACAATAGCCAGATACCATAGCGATTGCTTTCGTTTAAGCGGCACAACCTTAGCCCCTGCCGCCAGTGACTGTCCACACTTTAGGCAAAACTTACTATCATCCTGGTTAACCGTCGCGCATCTTGGGCAAAACATATTATCGTCCTCCTTAACTGGTATTTAAGTAATTATATACCAATATTAGCTATAATTCAACGTCCTTTGACCAACTGCCCCCTATTACCCAATAACCAACTGCCTTGCATCGGTGTAATGTGCAATGGCTCTACGGACGAAACCCTCCGGCAAATCGAAATAATCAGCCAATTGCCATGGCTCAGTATAACCCTGTCTGATAGCCGCATTGATATTCTCCAATGGGAGATAACGCTCTATCGCCCATCGGCTAGCTTTATACTCATGTCGCTGGACTATATCTAAGGGGCTACATACCTTGTGGGTACATCCAGTCGCGCAGTGGCCTATTTCGTGTGCTAATATGTATTTCATTTCTTGGATGGACTCTACCCGAAACGGATCCAAGAATATAGCAAATCTATTATTAAGTTCAATGGTCACACTTTTCTCGTTTCCAACATCATACGGATACAGAGTGACTTGCTGCTTGCGCAAATCCTCATATAGCGTGTTCAATTCTACCATTGAGATATCTCCGTTATTCGTTCTTTTCCTTGTCCTGCTGTTGCTTGAAAAACCTTGCCATTTCCAAAAGCTTTTGCTTGTTTTCATCGGTCAGTTCTTTGGATTCGTCGAAAAAGGCATACGTAAAATCATCATAACCAATTTCGCGCTCACCCTCTGTGGCGGGCGCTTTTTTGTTGTCAGTTTTGCCGAGTAGATAGTCGGTTGAAACATCAAAATAACCAGCTATCTTGGCGGCGGTCTCAAAATTTAAAGACTTTTTTCTATTCATCTTCAAATCCGTAATAACGCTATTTCTTATCCCTATGTCCTTACACATTTTATAAACCGAGACGTTTGCAGTGGAACACAGCTCGGAAATTGCATCGTACAAAGTGCCCATATAATAACCTCCGTTTTTGTGCGAAAAAACAAAACGTAAAAACGTTCTAATTTCGCCTTGACACACACGTAAAAACGTATTATCATATGGACATGACACTACGCGTTTACGTGCTACTTATAATTCACAAAAACATAATAGTACATAAATACGTAATTGTCAATAATTTTGTAAAAAAAAGGAGGGGAAATATGCGAAAGCGTGCTCTTGTGCCTCTTGGCATAGAGATAAAGACCAAACTACTTTCAGCCGGGCAGACGCAGGAATGGCTAATTGAGCAAGCCAAAAGCAAGACTGGCATGTATGTGGATGGCTCCAGCCTGTATAAGCTCATGACGGGTCAGCTCAACAGTCCCAGGCTTGAGGGAGCTATCAAGGAGATTCTACAGCTCCCATCCTAGTCCCATCCTAACAGAAAGGATGTCCCATAAAACGGACAGAAAGGAGAACCCCGTGACAGAACAAGAAAAACGCGCGGCGTTTGGACTGTTGGCGTCGATGTCGGCAGTGCTCGGTACGAAAGGCAACGCTGCACAAACTGGACTACACGTGCTGCGAATTGCAGATAAGGTACATAAACTTGCGTGCCCCGAGAACCTTAGTGACACACAAAAATGCGAAGCGATATGCGAATACCTTGAGCTAGTAGAGAGCGGTCTGGACACTTTCATATCAGCTTTGGGAAAGGAGAAAAACCCATGACCCTAAAAGACATCGAAGCAATCCCCAAAGAACTGCTCGTCCCTGACGACGTGTCAAAATTCCTCGGTGTCGATGCTCAGTCCATACGCAACCAAGCCCGCAAAGACCCGCACATGCTTGGGTTCCCTGTCATCGTCGTGGGCGATCGATTCAAAATCCCAAAAGAGGGGTTTGTCCGATATGTGCGCGGTATGCACTTAATCCCGAGAGGGACAAACTCATGAACAATAAAATCAACGCCTTTGACGTCCTCTGCGTGCTCGGCTACATAGTGCTACTGCTCGTACTGTTGGAGGGTCTGTCATGATAAGCGAAACCATCCTCACTTTCGCCACCCCGCGCGACCGTGACCGATTCTTGGAGGACTTAATCCGCGAGGAGTGCCGTAGAGACATTGCGATGCGCAAGGGGCTGGAGAAGATATTAGTAAAAGTAAAGGAGGTATCGCCGGATGGAGGTAACTAACAAGCAGTATTATCACTGTTCCGTCTGCGGTCGCACATCCGTCTCTAAAGAGAAAATCGAAGAGTGCGAGACATCTCACATCCAGATATCCAACGACAAACCTCTCGTAGCCGAATATGGACGGAGCCGCAACAAATACCCCGCCGGTATTGGCGTGCCCATGCAAAACGGAAAAACCGCGTGGTATCAGTTTTCATTTGTAAAGGAGGAGAAAACCCAATGAAAGCAACAGGAATAGTCCGCAAGGTTGACAACCTCGGGCGTATCGTAATCCCCCGTGAACTCTGCCGTACATATGGCATCGAGATGGACACCCCAATTGAGATTTTTACGGATGTTGACGGTCAGATTATCTTGCGTAAGTACAACCCCGGCATCAACATCATGGCGACACTGCAAGGCATTGATGAATGCGTAAGAGAAGACTTGCCGCCGGACGAGGCAGACAAGGTACATGCCTTGATTAAGGAAATTGCGGGGGTGTTGGCATGACCCGCCGCGATAAACTCCAAGCCGCCGCGTTTATCCTGTGTCTTTTGACCGCAGTAGTAATCGAGGCATCCATACTGGCTGCGGGTGTAATGGTGGTTGCGGTTGGGGTGCTGACGGTTTTGAGTTATTTACCTGAGAGGAGGCGCAGGCGGTGATAGTAAACGGAAAACAGATCGCTCGGGTGTTTCCACGAAAAACAAAGGCTACCCCAGATGATGAACTCGTGTTCTTTGGTTACCCACGAAAAGGTTCAATTCCTAATGTAGACGAGGTACATATATCAGTGGCGTTTACCCCCGATATTCCAAAATCCGAGTGTCTCGCACGTGAATGGGAGAAAACAGGATTGCCAGTAAAAATAGGCGGCCCCGCGTATCGGAAACCTGCGGGGGAGTTTGTCCCGGGGTTATATCTCAAAAAAGGCTACACAATCACATCTCGTGGATGTCCAAATGCCTGTTGGTTCTGCGGTGTCCACAAGGCTCAAAAAGAGTTCGTCGAGCTTCCAATTCGTGACGGCTGGATTATACAGGACGACAATTTTCTTGCATGTTCAGAATCACATATTCGGTCTGTAGCTGAAATGCTCAAACAACAGCCAGAGCGTCCGATTTTCTCAGGCGGGCTGGAGGCAAAACTGTTAAAGTCGTGGCATGTCGACTTAATGCTTGTTCTTAAACCATCGCAGATGTTCTTCGCCTACGATACGCCTGACGATTATGAGCCGCTTGTCTATGCAGGCAAGGTTCTTGCAGACGCGGGATTCTCTCTGCGGAAGCGTAAAAGCTACGCCTATGTTCTTGTTGGGTATCCGGGCGACAGCTTCGAACTCGCCGAAAAACGATGCGTAGATACTTTAAAAGCCGGATTCATGCCGTTTGCGATGCTACACATGGATGACAGTGGATATCAAGACCCTACGTGGAGTGCTTTCCAACGCTCATGGGCAAGACCCGCAGCCATTGTGTCAAGCAACAAAGAGTTTTTTATTAAGGAGTCCTAATGTATCATAAACAAAACAACGCGCCCGCCCCTGCTACCAACAAGGACGAGCGCTAAGAAAACTGATTAACTAAATTATACCTGATAGGAGGGAATTGTCAAGATGCCGATGGAGAAGCACCGTCAAAGCGGGGATTACGTTAACCATTATTACCACACCCCGGGCAGCGATACGATTGGTCTGGTGCAGACCCTCGGTCGCGAAGAAGTAAACGAGGATTATCTCACGTACGACAGTGCCGAGGAGGCACAGACAGTATTTGACCAATTATAAGGAGGATTTTAACCATGAGTATCACATTAACCCTTACCGTCGATAGCGCCGAGCTTGCTAAGCAGCTCGTAGACCTCGCAGCCGGAACATTCTCCCCAGCACCCAAGCCAGTGGCAGCATCGCCTCAGCAGCCTGTTGCTCCAGTATCCGCGCCTGTTTACCCGGTACCTATGCCAGCACCAGTAGCCGCTCCCCCCGCAGCACCGACAGCACCCCCGCCTACATATGCGTTTGACGATCTCGCACGTGCGGCTTCCACGCTTATGGATGCGGGCAAGCAGCAGGAGCTCGTCGGACTGCTCGGCAGCTTCGGTGTACAGGCTTTGACCCAACTACCCAAAGAGCGGTACGGCGAGTTTGCAACCGCCCTGAGGGGATTGGGGGCACAGATATAATGCCCGGTACACACGCGATATTATCGGCGTCCGGCGCGGAGCGGTGGTTGCACTGCACCCCCTCCGCCGAGCTTGAGACGCAGTTCCCCGACGGCGGCAGTGAGTACGCCGCCGAAGGTACACTGGCGCATGCAATAGCGGAATTAAAGCTCCGCAAGAAATTTACCATTGTGAAGCCCAGCGAATACAAGAAGGCACTCGCGAAACTGCAAAAGGATTCGCTGTATCAGTCTGAAATGGAGGGCTATACCGACGCTTATGTCGAGTATGTCACCGGCGTGGCGATGTCCTATAAGCACAAGCCATATGTGGCTATCGAAAAGCGCGTTGACTTCTCTGCATTCGCCCCGGAGGGCTTCGGTACATCTGACTGCATTGTTATCGGCGCAAACACCATGCACGTGATTGACTTTAAATATGGTAAGGGCGTGCCGGTCAGCGCCGACCGCAACCCGCAGATGCTCCTCTATGGGCTCGGGGCTTTGATGGCGTACAAAATGCTGTATGACATCCAGACTGTTATCGTAACCGTCGTACAGCCTCGGCTTGACAGCATTAGTGAGTACACCATATGCCGCGATGACCTGATTAACTGGGGCACCTTCGATGTTAAGCCCAAGGCGCAGTTGGCTTTCAACGGTGAAGGCGATTACTGTGCTGGTGAGTGGTGCCGGTTCTGCCGGGCAAAAGCCCTGTGTCGTGCCCGCAGTGAGTTCGCGCAGGAGCCTTACGACCAGTTCGGTGGTGCAAAGCCCCCGATTATCAGCAACGACGAGGTGGGCGTTATCCTTGCCCGCGCGCAGGAAATCAAGAAGTGGGCGACTGACCTCGAAGAATACGCCCTAGCTGAAATCCTTCGCGGCGGTGATGTCCCCGGCTGGAAAGCCGTTGAGGGACGCAAGGTGCGCCAACTTACTGATACCGACGCAGCATTCGGCGCCGTGAAAGCGGCGGGCTACGACGATGCTTTATTATACGAACGTAAGCCAATCACCCTGACCGGCGTCGAGAAGCTGCTCGGCAAAAAGCAATTTGGCGACCTGCTAACCGACTACATCCACACGCCGCCCGGTAAACCGACACACGCGCACAGTACAACCCGCAATCGTCACCCGAACAAGATTTTTCGAATTAAGAAAGTGAGGAAAACGAAACTATGGCAAACAATAGACCGACCGCATTAACCACCGGCAGGGTACGTATCAGCTACGAGCACCTGCTGCAGCCCTACGCAAATCAGCAAGGTGCGGAACCTAAGTTCAGCGTGACGTTGCTCATCCCTAAGAGCGACGTTGCCACGAAACGCAGTATCGACGCTGCTATCGCCGCGGCTATCACCGAGGGCACGTCCGGCAAGTGGGGTGGTGCAAGACCCCCGCAGCCTGCTATCCCCCTTTATGACGGCGACGGCGTACGTCCCAACGGTGATGCATTCGGTGACGAGTGCAAAGGTCACTGGGTCATGACGGCAAGTAGCAAGCAGCGCCCCAACGTTGTGGATACCAACATTCAGCCTATCCTTGACGCGACGCAGATTTACAGTGGTATGTATGCCCGCGTAGCCATTAACTTCTTCGCCTACAACGCAGCGGGGAAAAAGGGTATCGGCTGTGGACTTGGTAACGTTCAGAAGCTGGAAGACGGCGAACCGCTTGGCGGACGCACCTCTCCCGAGGACGACTTCGGCGCACCCGCCGCCTATCCCCAGTACGCACAGCAGCCGCAACCCGCTTATCCACCACAGCCCGCTTACCCACCGCAACCCGCTTATCCTCAGCAGCCTTACGGTCAGATGCCGTCGGGGTATCCTGCAATCGACCCCATTACCGGGCAGCCAATCAGATAATGCAAAGGAGGCGCTGCTATGCGTCACATGAACATAGACATCGAGACCTTTAGCAGTGTGGACCTCACAAAATCGGGGCTGTACAAATACGTACAGTCCCCCGATTTTCAAATTCTGCTGTTCGCATACTCGCTGGACGGCGGTCCGGTTGAAGTAATTGATTTATCAGTAGGACAAGAGATACCGGGAAGCGTTATATCCCTTTTATATCGCAGGGACTGTTTGAAACACGCATATAACGCCTCGTTTGAGTGGTATTGCTTATCAAAACACTTTATCATCCCCGACCCCGCCGCATGGCTCTCGCAATGGCGATGCACGATGCTTCACGGTCTGTATTGCGGTTATACCGCCGGACTATCGGCAACAGGCGAGGCACTGGGGCTGCCGCAGGATAAGCGTAAGCTGGGCACCGGCAAAAGCCTGATTAAGACCTTTTGCACTCCTTGTACTCCTACTGCGCGTAACGGGCATCGTACTCGTACTTACCCGCACAATGAGCCTGACAAATGGACTTTGTTTGTAGATTATAACCGACAAGACGTGTACACCGAAATGGAAATCGAACGCCGTCTATCACCGTGGCCTGTACCGGATGCTATACAGCGCCAGTGGGAGCTTGACCAGCGCACCAATGCCCTCGGCGTCGCCGTTGACCGAGACATGATAGCAGGTGCGCTCGACTGCTCCGCACAGGTAACTGCAGAGCTGACAGCCGAGGCGGTGCAACTGACAGGGCTTGATAACCCGAACAGTGTGGCGCAACTAAAAAAGTGGCTTGATAAGGAACTCCCCGAGGAGGAAATCGAAACACTGAACAAGGAAACCGTGTCCGGTCTGCTTAAGAAGGACCTTGACAATGATACAGCCGTCAGGGTGCTTGAAATCCGCAAGGAGCTCGCAAAGACCAGCGTAAAAAAATACACCGCCATGGAACAGGCGGTGTGTGATGATGGTCGTGTAAGGGGGCTGCTACAGTTTTACGGTGCAAACCGCACAGGGCGCTGGGCGGGTAGATTGGTACAGGTGCAAAACTTACCTCGCACATACATAGGGGCGTTGCCCCTCGCCCGGCAACTCGTTAAAGACCGCAAGGTCGAACACCTGAAACTGCTTTATGGCAGTCTGCCGGATACTCTTTCGCAGCTCATCCGCACGGCACTGATACCCGCCCCCGGGCATGTGTTCCTTGACTCCGACTTTAGCGCCATCGAGGCGCGTGTCGTCGCATGGCTTGCCGGTGAGGATTGGGCTATCGATGTATTCCGCGGCGACGGTCGCATCTACGAAGCCTGCGCCGCGCAGATGTTTGGTGTGGACGTATCGCTCATCAGCAAAGGTAACCCCGAATACGCCCTGCGCCAAAAGGGCAAGGTTGCAACCCTCGCTCTCGGATACGGCGGCGGTGCCGGAGCTCTGGTAGCCATGGGTGCGCTCAAGCAAGGCTTAACCGAGGAGGAGCTGCCGGACATCGTGCAACGTTGGCGTCAAGCCAACAAACGTATTCGTGGCCTGTGGTATCAGCTGGAGGCTGCCGCCATCGAGACGGTACGCTCCGGCAAGCCGCAAGGCGTCCGCGGGCTGATACTGGCGCTGGAGGGCGACGCCGCAAGCAATCAGTGGTTTATGACCATCACGCTGCCCTCGGGGCGCAAGCTATTCTACGCCCGTCCGTTTATCGCCGTCGGCAAGTTTGACAACGACGCTCTATTCTACTGGGGCATGGATCAGACATCGAAAAAGTGGAAGGTCATTGATACCTGGGGCGGCAAGCTCGTTGAGAACGTCGTACAGGCGATTGCCCGCGACTGCCTGTCTGAGACCCTCAGCAGATTGGATGCTGCCGGTTACAAGGTGGCGTTCCACGTGCATGACGAAGTGGTCATCGAAGCCCTGCAGGATACAGCAGACCTTGACGCGGTATGTGCCATCATGAGTCGGCCGATTTCTTGGGCGCCTGATCTGCCGCTGGGGGCTGATGGGTGGATTGGGGAGTTTTATCGGAAGGAATAGCCGTCATAATAACTTCTGCATGATTATTAACATCACCAACAAAAACAATACGAGGTAATAAGTTAATGCCAATATCTTTACTGTTACAACAAGATATCCCCCAATCATATGTAAGGGCGTTTTAAACAATTTCATTTTGCGCTTATAAAAAGGCGTCAAATATCCTAGCCCGACTTGATGCCTGGCGTCAGAATAGCGATCTATAATCTCCGTACAAAGTTTTTTGTAGACTTCTACCTTCTTGTTTTTATTTGTTTCTTCCATATAAACCGTAAACAAAGCGCACATCCGAGGACTTACCAAAACCTTATTCTCCATGACAATGCCGTATGCTTTCGCAATATCTTTGTTGAAATTATGTGAATCGACCATTTTGTACATGTGCTTTTCAAGTCTTCTAAATACAGGAAAGTACACAGCATAAAGTTTTTTTTGCGCGAGCTCTGTATTTCTACTTTGATAGTGCTTCCATATCCCCACTCCCGCGGCAAACAGACCGGATATCGCCGCAATAAAAGAAACTATAACTTCCCAGTCGTTCATAGGTAATCCCCTTTTTTATTTTATATTACCCCATAATTCCCCATTTTGTAAAGGAGTAAAACAATATGCTCCAAAATGACCGTAAAATAACAATCTCAACCGCCGGCAGCCGCAAGGCAACCAAATGGCCACCGTCCACACTGATGTGGTCGGAGCTGGTCGAACGGTTACATACTCCTGTGCGTGGCACCGAAACGCTGACCGAATACCTCGGTGTGAAAAAGGGTCAGCAGGACGACCTAAAAGACGTCGGCGGTTTTGTGGCGGGTTCCCTCGCGGGTAACCGACGCAAAGCTGGTGCAGTAGCAGGGCGCGATGTGCTAACCCTCGACCTTGACAATATCCCCGCCGGAGGCACGCAGGACGTGCTGCGGCGCGTGGACGGTCTCGGCTGTGCGTACTGTGTATACTCCACCCGTAAGCATCACGAGGCTGCGCCGCGCCTGCGCGTGCTTCTACCTCTTGACCGCACGGTCACCGCGGATGAGTACGAGCCCATCGCGCGCAAAGCCGCGGAGCTGATCGCCAAGAACGACGCTGGACACCTACTGTTCTGCGACCCATCCACCTTCGAGGCATCGCGCCTGATGTACTGGCCGTCCTGCTGCTCCGACAGCCAATATGTCTATGCCTACGGCGACAAGCCGATGCTCTATGCCGACGGTATGCTGGGTCTTTATACGGACTGGCGCAATGTAACATCATGGCCGCAGGTGGCGGGTGTACAGCCTGTACAGCGTCCCTCAGGCAAACAATCTGACCCCGAGGATAAACCGGGCATTGTGGGCGCATTCTGTCGCATCTACGACGTGTACCGAGCGATGGATGAGCTTATCCCCGACGCATATATCCCTTGTGACATCGAGGGACGCTACACCTTTACCGGCGGCTCTACGACCGGCGGCGCGGTGATTTACGATGGCGGCAAGTTCCTTTTCTCGCATCATGCCACCGACCCATGCGGCGGTAAGCTCGTAAACGCCTTTGACCTCGTACGCCTACATCGCTTTAACAATCTGGATGACGACGCAAAGCCGGACACACCGACCAATAAGCTGCCGAGCTACACCGCTATGTGCGAATATGCAGTGGCAGATACCCACGTTGCGGCACTGCTAAACACCGAACGCTACGAAGCTGCCACGAAGGACTTCGAGACCCCGCCCGGCGCGGATGACACCAACTGGATTATCAAGCTGCAGGTATCACCCTCCACTGGTACACCCGCCAAAACCTCCGCAAACGTCGCCTTGTTGTTGGACAACGACCCCCGCGTCAAAGGGCGTATCAAAAAGGATCTGTTTGCCGACCGCCTGCTCGGCGTTGCTCCGCTTCCATGGGGTAGCCGGGAGACCGCCGACGGTGACTTCCACTGGACGGACGAAGACGATTCAGGGCTGCGCATGTACATAGAAAAGGCGCTAGGCTTTAGGTCGAAAGACATCGTCGACGACGCTCTGAAAAATCACTACGCCAAGTACAGCTTTAACCCTGTTGTGGACTACCTGAGCGCCCTGCAGTGGGACGGCGTCAAGCGTCTGGACACGATACTCATTGATTACCTCGGCGCAGCTGATACCCCTTACGTAAGGGCTGTAAGCCGCAAGGCGTTCACAGCAGCTGTTGCCCGTGCCATGACCCCAGGATGCAAATACGACACCATGACCATTCTCACAGGTCCGCAGGGTATCGGAAAAAGCACCCTGCTTAAAAAGATGGGGCGCAAATGGTTTTCCGACAGCATCAAAACCTTTGAGGGCAAAGAGGCGTCAGAGCTGGTACAGGGTGTATGGCTGGTAGAGCTCGGCGAGTTGGAGGCATTCACAAAATCCGAAGTCGGGCGCATCAAGCAGTTTTTGAGCCAACAGGAGGATATCTACCGAGCGGCTTATGGTCGGCATGTAGGCTGGCACCCTAGGCGCTGCGTGTTCTTCGGTACCAGCAACAACGGCGAATACCTCCGCGACAAAACCGGCAACCGCCGTTTCTGGCCGATAGACGTTGGAGTCCAGGAGCACAGCAAAAGCGTATTTCGCGACCTCGATGATGAAATAGACCAATTGTGGGCTGAGGCTGTCACCTGTTGGCGTTTAGGAGAACCCCTGTATCTCTCTGGCGATGTTGAACGTCAGGCGATGGAAGAACAGGAAGCCCACAGAGAGACCAGTGCACGTGAAGGACTGATTATTGAGTTTGTCAACCGCGAGGTGCCGGAGGACTGGCACCGCTGGGACCTGCAACGTAGATTGATGTATTGGCAGGGTGGCATTCAAGGTAATGTGCGGACGATGCCGCGTACGCGAGTGTGTGCCTTAGAGGTGTGGTGCGAGGTCTTCGGTGGCGGCTTTAAGGATATTAAGTATACCGACGCTGCGGAAATCAATGCAGTAATCGCCAGTATTCCAGGGTGGGAAAGGCTTAAAAACGGAGCCCAATTTGGCTACTGCAAGCTGCAAAGAGGCTTCGAAAAAGTGTTACATTGACTGTTACATTGGGTGTTACATTCAAAAACTTGTAACAGACGGCTGTTACATTGTTACATTGCTGTTACATTCAATGTAACACCTACAAACCGCATGATATCAATGCTTTATGAGCCTTTGTTACATTGTTACATCTACTCTAATAGAGAGTTATAAATAGGTACATTAGGGCACACGCACAAACGCCTAATACGCCTAAAACGCCTGTATATTGCGTCATATACACGTGTGACGCGCGAGAAGTAACAGGGCGTCAGAAGGGAGGACAACATGAGCGAAAAAAAGATAGAAAGCTATCTTAGGCAGCGGGTAAAAGAACTAGGGGGGAAAGCCTATAAATTCGTTTCACCTGGAAACAAAGGCGTTCCCGACAGGCTAATCGGACTGCCTGGCAATAGGATTATATTTACTGGAATAAAATCACCCGGAGAGATACCCACAAAACTACAGAGATATAAACACCGCGAAATGCGCGCCCTTGGAATGATCGTTTTCGGGTGCGTAGACACCAAAGAAAAAGTGGATCGTTTAATTGGTGCACTTAGTGGGACGCAACTTAATCAGATACTTGCATCCGGATGTCTGGACGATTTAGAGGTGAAAGACCGATGAAGTATGTACCTCACCCCTATCAGGCTTACTGCATTGAGCGCATTATCAACGACGCTGCGCTTGGGATGTTTTTGGACATGGGATTAGGCAAGACGGTTATCACCCTAACGGCTATCGCTGACTTGAAATACAACCGCTTTGCCGTCCGCCGCGTTTTGGTAATCGCCCCTAAAAAAGTCGCTGAAGCCACTTGGAGCAAAGAGGCGGCTAAGTGGGATCACCTGCACCTGTTGCGTATCGTTACGGTGTTGGGCAGTGAGCAACGACGCATCAGGGCGCTGAACACCCCAGCGGATATCTGGATTATCAACCGTGAGAACGTGCAGTGGCTGGTGGACTACTACCGCAATTCATGGCCGTTTGACATGGTCGTTATCGACGAATCGTCGAGCTTCAAAAACCATCAAGCGAAGCGGTTTAAGTCCCTTAAGTGGGTACGACCACACATCAACCGCATTGTGGAGCTGACCGGTACCCCCGCCCCTAACGGACTGATTGACCTATGGGCGCAGATTTACCTACTTGATGGCGGTCAGCGCCTTGGCAAAACAATTACAGGCTTTCGCGAGAGATATTTCAGCCCGGATCAGCGTAATGCGACTACGATTTTTAGTTACAAACCCAAGGACGGTTCAGACAACGCAATACAGAGCCTGATCGGCGACATCTGCGTCAGCATGAAAGCGGAGGACTACCTGCAGCTGCCGGACGTAGTGATTGACAACATCCCTGTGGTGCTGGACCCGAAAGCACAAAAACAGTACGACGAGCTGGAACGCGAGATGCTTCTGCAGGTAGACGAGGACACCATCGAAGCACCCTTTGCGGCGTCACTCTCTAACAAGCTGCTGCAGCTTTGCAACGGCGCTGCGTACGATGCGGACCATCGCGTGATAGACATTCACCAGTGCAAAATCGAGGCGTTCATGGAGCTTGTGGAGCAACTAAACGGACAGCCAGCGCTTGTGTTTTACAACTTCCAGCACGACCTTACCCGGCTTGAATCTGCGCTGTCCAAAACCAAACTGCGTGTGCGCAGACTATCCACTCCGCAGGATGAAACCGACTGGAACAACCGGCAGATCGATATCCTTCTTGCGCACCCCGCCTCCTGTGCCTACGGACTCAACCTGCAGGACGGCGGTAATCACGTTGTGTGGTTCGGTCTGAACTGGTCGTTAGAACTATACCAGCAAGCAAACAAGCGCCTGCACCGTCAAGGGCAGACGCAGAAGGTTATCATACACCACCTTGCGGTCGTCGGAGGTCGCGACGAAGATGTCGTCGCCGCGTTGGGAGATAAGGGAGCGACGCAAGACCATCTGATCAACAGCCTCAAGGCAAGAATCGAGAAAGTGAAAGGAGCGTGAACCAAATGCCTAAACTACTAACGATAATCCTAACCATCGCCGCCATCACAATCCTCCTGACCATCACCGCCTACGCATCCCCCACGGACGACATCACAGCGCCATATGATACCCCTACCGAGGAGCAGCTTGCCGGAGCCCTACGGCATGACCTCGTACAATATGCCGGCGCCTACCTCGAGGCAGCGGAGCGGCACGGTATCAACGTGTATTTCTTGGTCTCTAAGGATGCCCTTGAATCAGGCTGGGGGCGGTACCGAGCCGCACCCAACAACCTCGGCGGCTGGACGGCTGACGACGGCGGGTACATGGCGTTTGCATCGGTCGAGGACTACATAGACCACACCGCGCGTAATCTCCGCGATATGTATCTGTCGCCCGAGGGGATATATCATACCGGCTACACACTGGCGGACGTTGGGTATTTCTACAACGGGTCAGATGCGTGGGTGGAGGCTGTGGCGGGGATTTGGCGGACGGTTGAGAGGAGGTGTGATATATGACGGCAAAACAATATCTTTGCAGATACCAGGAGATTAACCGAGAAATTGATGCGCTGGTCGAGGATTGCGCCCGCCTTCGCAGTCTCGCCGAGCGCGTTGGATGTGGACAGCTGAGTGATACGCCTCGTGGAGGTAGTACTGATCCATTCGCAAAGTTTACTCATGCCGTGGAGCTAATCATCGCCAAGGAGGCGGAGATTGATCAAATGATTGACGCCATGATGACTGTCCGAGGCGAGATTGAGGCGAAAATCGATACTGTATCCGATGCCACCCTGCGTACACTGCTACGATACCGGTACATATGTGGTTGGACTTGGGAGCGGATAGCAGTGGAGATGGATTATAGCTATATGCACATTTGTAGGCTACACGGGAAGGTTCTTGCCGAAATAAAGTTGTGATAGAATGTTATATCGCGCATGAGTACAATGTAAGTATGGACAGTTGCATGAGATGAAGTATAGAAAAGATAACAAACCGCTCAAAATAAATCAACTATTTTTGTGATGTTTACCTATTTATTACATTATTACATTGTGCTATATTAAAGAAAATAATGGAAGGAGGACACAATCATGTCAAGCACCAAAGGCGGACCACGTGGTCCTAAGCCGTCTGGTTCTGGCAAACCCTCGCCTTCCGGTCCCGGTGGGTCTAAACCTCAACCCAAATAGCAGCCTCAAAAAAACCGCCCAGAAATGGGCGGTCTTTCTATAAAAATTCTCCCTAAATGTAGAATTATTACATTAAATGGTGTATAGTGTAAGGTAAGATATTTAGAGGAGGAATCGGGTATGCCAAAAGTTGGATGGGTGGAAAGAACTATCTTCGAATTAGAAGGTATCAGGGTTGATTTTATTAAAAACGGAAAAAATGTAAGAAGTGAAGTTGATTTGCCATATAATTATAGCGCTGAAAAAAGAACGAAGAACTCTGCAAACGTAGCTTTTTTTATAAGCAAGCTACAGAAGCAATTCATGGGATATGACTTCTTGGTTTATGATGGATCTGGAAATAAAGCCAGAGGGAACATGCTGCTTGGAAATCTTCGAGATACATATGATTAGCAACTCAAGTTTTAACCGCCTCCACCCAGAGGCGGTTTACTTATACCAAAAAGACGCCCCTATATGGAGCGTCTTTTTGTATGCACTGAACCCATTTAACCATGTTGGATAGGGAGTAGTTCCCAATTTACTCCTATATACCACCAGTCCAAGCATATATATAGTTTAACCAAGGAATAATGAATGAGGTGGGGGTGATTCATATCATATTATTAGCTCGCTTCATATCGAAATTGATAAAAAATACAGTAAATTTGTTTGATAATTACAATATAACCAAAAAATCTCTTCCAATTTTGCCCAAAGCATGCTACACTGGAAATGATAAAGGAGGGGTTTTAATGTCACGTTACAATGTTATTGATATAGCAAACTATGTAGTGAGCAAAAGCCAAGAATATGAAAGCCCCATAACTAACCTGCAACTTCAAAAAATTCTTTATTTTCTTTGGATAAAATATTATGTTGAAACTGGGTATGAATTATTTGATGAAAATTTTTTTGCGTGGCAATTAGGTCCTGTTATACCGCAAATATATATGGAGTATCGAGATTACGGAAGCCAGCCGATATGCAATGTACAAGCTAAACCAATCATATCCAAAGATGAAAACATCTTAAATCCGTTAATTAAAAAATACTCCCTAACCTCTACCTACGACTTAGTAGAACAAAGCCATATTTCAGGAGGCGCTTGGGACACGATATATCGAAAAGGAAGAGGCGATCGTTATTTAATTCCATTTAGCCTCATTAAAGAAAAATGCAGGTGATGGTTATATGGCAAACTCTTGCTTCGACCAATATTCTCAGAATATATTAAATGCCACGTTGCGTAAGCTTTCATCAGAGCTATTAAATGAATCTGAGCTTGAGAAGGCACGTTTGGATTTAGTTAAAATCTATGATATAAAACATTTAAGGCACAGTTATTCACAGATTACAAGTTTTGTGATTGATTGCTACAAGGACAATAAAACAGACGTTATATCTACGTTGGATTTGAATATTACCAATTTGTATAGATATGTTGTGGAAATGGACGTAGACGGGGAGTACCGCAACTCTGTTTTTAAGCTGACGGATCATATACGACTTGAAATAATAAGGTGTAACTATTACAGAGAAAACGTTGATGCAACTGAGGATATAAAGCTTAGAATTGACGCGGCATGTGAACAGCTGAAAGACACTTACAAAGACATTGATTTTGGGAATAGCTTCGAACCTTTAAAGAAAGAATTATCTGAAGCGCGAACTCAACTTGCGAGAGCAAATAGGCTATCAGATAGTATTCAAATGCAAATGGTGTCTGTTTTGGGAATTTTTGCAGCTATAATATTGGCTTTCTTTGGTGGATTCTCTTATTTCACAAGCGTTTTTAATAATTTACATAATATCGAATTAACAAAATCAATACTCCTTGCAACGCTGCTCGGATTTATTATTTTTAATACCGTCGCCTTTTTATTAGTGGCTGTGTCACATATTATTGAGAGGCCTTTAAAAATTGCATCTGATGAAAAAAATATTTACAAATCGATATTTAATCGCGTTAATACTTACATCGCTATAATATTTATCGTGACAATGATGTTGTCATTTTGCTCAAACATGAATAATTACCTCCCGCAAGGCGATGAGCAAAAAGGTAGCAGTCCAACAATTTCAGCGCAATCTGCAGAGCCGTAAATCGACAATAATCAGTACTTAAAAAGACGCCCCACTACGGAGCGTCTTTTCCTTTTGTCCAAATCAACACGATTGCGAGGTGGTGGCAATGGCTAAAAGCAAAATCGAACAGTGGCTCACGCCTGAAAATCTAATAAAGCTTGAAGGCTGGGCGCGCGACGGTTTGACCGATGAGCAGATAGCCACGAAAATCGGCATCAGCCGTTCCACCTTATCGGACTGGAAGGTGAAATACCCGGACATTTCGGACACCTTAAAAAAGGGAAAAGAAGTTGTCGATGTCAAGGTGGAAAACGCGCTGCTGAAACGAGCGTTAGGTTATAAATACACCGAGGTAACAAGGGAGCCCACTTTGAATCCGAAGACAGGAAAATTCGAACTGGCGGTGACTAAAACCGTTGTAAAAGAGGTAGTTCCTGATACAACCGCCCAAATATTCTGGCTTAAAAACCGTAGACCGGATGCGTGGAGGGATAAACAGGACTTCTCTATCAGTGAGATCGAGCGCGTAAAAATCATAGACGATATCCCAAAGGGTGATAACAGTGAGTAGCATAAAGCTGACGGAGCTGGTAGCGCCCTCTTTTTATGCCGTCCATCAGGATATCAAGGCGGGTATACACACGCATTACTGGCTTAACGGCGGGCGCGGAAGCACCAAGTCGTCGTTCGTGAGCATAGAGATTATACTCGGCATGATGGCTGACCCGAAGGCAAACGCGGTGTGTATGCGCAAGGTGGGTCTGTACCTCAAAGAAAGTGTCTTTGAGCAGCTGGTGTGGGCAATTGAGAAGCTGGGCGTATCCCACCTGTGGGAGGAGCGGTTAAGCCCCCTTGGTCTCATCTACCGCCCCACGGGGCAGCGCATCCTTTTTCGCGGTGCGGACAAACCAAAGAAAATCAAATCGACCAAGGTTTCGAAGGGATATATCAAATACCTTTGGTACGAAGAACTGGATGAGTTTGATGGGATGGAGGAAATCCGCACCATCAATCAGTCGCTGATACGCGGCGGCGACCGGTTCTTCGTTTTTTATAGCTATAACCCACCTAAGAGCGGGCGAAACTGGGTAAACGCTGAGACACTTACCAAGCGGGATGACCGCCTGATACATCAGAGTACATACCTTACCGTGCCTGCTCAATGGCTAGGGCAGCAGTTTTTAATTGAGGCGGAGCACCTCAAGGCAGCCAAGCCTGAGGCATACCAGCATGAATACTTAGGTGAGATTACGGGTACCGGCGGCGAAATCTTTACAAACCTGCAGATCCGCGAGATATCGGACGACGAGATTAAGCTGTTCGACCGCATCAAGCGAGGTCTCGACTTTGGGTATGCAATTGACCCGTTGCATTATACCGTGTGCCACCACAACAAAGGTAAGCGTCGGCTGTATATCTTCGGGGAGATACACAAGGTTGCACTGTCCACTAATGAGGCTGTGCGGCTGATTAAAGCGGAAAACAGGCTAAATCAACGTATCACTGCAGACAGCGAAGAGCCGCGAACCATCGCAACCATGAAGGGCATGGGACTGAATATCATCGGGGCTAAGAAAGGCCCCGACAGCGTAGAGCACGGCATTAAGTATCTGCAAGACCTCGAAGCCATCATTATCGACCCCGTGCGTTGTCCTAATACCGCGCGGGAGTTTACCGGCTACGAGTACGAGCAGGACAAAGAGGGCGGCTTTAAAGCCGATTACCCGGATAAAAACAATCACAGCATCGACGCGGTGCGTTATGCAATAGAGGACGATATCATCAGGAGAGGGGTGCGGATAGGATAATGGATTTGGATGTCGCAAAGAAAATCATCAAGAAAGCCATTGAGGATAACAAAGGATTTTACACCAAAGCAAAGGTGGCGATAGATTACTACCACAACGACAGCGATATTTTGCGTACAGGTGCCGCCGCGATAGATGAGGTAAACCGTTTTTTGCAGCAGATTGGGCGCAACCCCTTGCACTCGGCGGATAATCGTATCCCCACCAACTGGCACCGCATTATCACAGACCAAAAGGTAGGGTATCTATTTACATACCCGCCCGCATTTGACGCGGATAATAAGGCGGTGAACGACAGCATCCTTGATACGCTGGGCGACGATTACGAAACGGTGATGCGCAGCCTTGGCAGCGATGCCACCAATTGTGGGAGGGCATGGCTGCATTACTGGTATGGAAAGCAACCTGACGGCAAGCCGTTACCCTTCCAGTATCACTTCATCGACCCGCTGCAGGTGCTGCCCATCTACGATACCGAGAACATCAAGCTGCCGCTCAAGATGCTGGTGCGCACCTATTTGGTGACCGATGATATGGGCGTAGAGTATAAGCGGTACGAGGTGTGGACGGATACCGAAGTCTCGTACTTCTGTGAAAAGGCAAGTGAAACCGACAAGCAAGGCATCACGGCAGAAACCATGGAGCTTAATGGCGCGGTCGTGGGAAAGGTACTGCCTCACAGCTATGGCGAAATACCGTTTATAGAATTTAAGAACAACGCTTATGTCACAGGCGACCTGCAGATGTACAAGCGACTAATTGATGCGATGGATAAGCTCATCAGTGGCTTTGCCAATGATGTGGATGATATTCAGGAGATTGTGTGGGTCATTAAAAACTACGCGGGTGATACCATCGACACCGTTTATGACAAGGACGGCAACGAGGTAGAGCGGCAAATAGACCTTCTGCAAGAAATCAAAGCCCGCAAGGTACTTCATGTTGATTCTGACGGCGGTGTGGATAAGCTCACCGCAGAAATCCCGTATTAAGCCCGCATGAAGCTATATGAAATCCTTGAAAAGCAGATATACATCAGTGCCATGGCGGTGAATCCTAATCCGGAACGCACCGGTCAGGCGACGGGTACCTACATAGAGTTTCTCTACTCCCTGCTTGAACTCAAGGCAGGATTAACCGAAACCGCATTTCGCGCGGCACTTGGCAGGCTCGTGAAAGCCATACTGCACTATAACGGGCAGGACGAGACGATGCAGGTACAGCAGACATGGACCCGTAACAAGCCGCGCGTGGATACCGAGATAGCCGAGATTATCAACGGCACTCCGGATGACATCCTGTCCCGCCGCACCAAGACTAAGGCGCACCCGCTGGTGGAGGACTATCAGGAGGAGCTCAAGCAGATTGCGAAGGAAGCCGAGCAGTTTAGTGAGCCAGAGATGTTCCCAAAGGGCAAGAAAGGGGAGCAAGACGGCAACAACGGCGAGGGTGAGGACGAATGAGCTACTGGCAGGATAGGCAGCTAGAACGCTTCCAGCAGTCCGAGACACTGATGGAGGACTACTACCGAGAGCTTGAGCAAGCCTTTGAACAGGCGCAAAAGGAAGTGTCCGGCATTGTCTATCGCTTTTATGAGCGGTATGCCAAAGACAATAAGATATCCCTTGCCGAGGCAAAGAGGGCGCTCAGTCCAAGGGAGCTGCGCAAGTTTAAAGGCAGCTTGAAAGAGTTTGAGCAGCTCGCCCGTGAGAGTGTCGGCACATATAACCTTGAGCTTGAAAACCTCTCCACAAAGTCGCGTATTACCAGATACGAGGCACTGCAGGCTGAAATCAAAGCGACCCTAAATAAGCTGTACGACCGAGATTTTGAGCAAGGAGCGGGAAAGGCGATGCAGAACGTCTACGTTGACGCCTACAGCCGCCTGAACTTTGACTTTGACCGATACACTGGGTTGCACCACAACTTCGCCCGGGTCAATACAGAGTTGGTGGAAATGCTGCTTAAGTACCCGTTTAATGGACTGGACTTCTCCGAACGCATCTGGCGGCAGAGTACCGACTTGGAGTACAAGCTCAAGCAGGCGCTGACAACCGCCTTCGTACAGGGAAAGAACCCGTTTGAGCTTTCCAAGGAGTTTGCCAAGACCTTCGACGTCAAGCGCAGGGAAGCGTACAGGCTGCTTAATACCGAGGCTGCATTTGTGCAGGGGCAAGCCACTGCAGACGGATACAAGGAGATGGGCGTAGATAAATACGAAATCTGCGCTACTCTCGATAGCCACACGTCACAAACATGTAGGGATCAAGACGGTAAGGTGTACGAGGTTGCGAAGATGATGGTTGGCGTCAACTACCCGCCATATCATCCAAACTGCCGCACCACTACGGTGCCGGTTATCGGGGAAAGCAACCGAACAAATGATACCCGTGTCGCTCACGACCCGAAGACCGGAAAAGTCGTTAAGGTTCCTGCCAATATGACGTACAAGGAATGGAAAAAATCCTTTTCACCTGCTACAGTAAAGGCTATTGACAAATCACTGGAAAGCAGTATAATAAAATCTTCTGACATCGAGATTGGGAGAAGCTTGGGAGCAGCGGCTTTCCGCGACAGGGTGTGGGTAGAAGGTAAAGGATACTATTATCTGGCCGAAGGGAGTTCCATAACAAAGGTCGTGGTATTTGCAGGCAAGGGAACCAAAACTCCTTTACGAGTGGCTGGTGGACTTAGCCAAAAATTTGGGGGCAAAACAGAGGATTGGCAGCACACCCGCGGAGAGGGTGTTGTGGTTTTTGAGGGTGAAAATCGCAGGGCCGAGCTTCATTGGTTTGAAAATGCAGACGTTGGCAGAGTGAAAATGAAAGTTAAGAGGTGGTTTGATGAAGGTTAAATATCTTGGAGAAAGCGATCCTCTTGAGCTGATCAACGGAAAGATTTATGATGTAATATCTGTTGAGAAAGGCTGGTATCGTATAGTCGATGAAACCAAAGAAGATTACTTATACCCGCCGCAGGCATTTGAAATTGTTGAAGAATAAAACCACTCATCCATTGTGATTGAGTGGTTTTTTACTGCAGTAAAAGGGGGTTGTCCTCATGAAATGTCCCTACAACATATCAATCCATCAGAGGGTAACACGTAGTTACTCGTATGATACTGATGGTAAAATTGAGAGCGAAGAAACGGTACTAGTAGAAAAGCGTCCTTTGCTGGACTGCGCCGGAAAAGATTGCGGAGCCTGGCAGAACGGGAAGTGCTGCTACAACAACCTAAAAGACTAATAATCACAGCGTCCTTATCGGGGCGCTGTTTTTATATCAAAATTACCCGAGCGCCCGGGACATAATAGGCGCGCCGCAAAGCGAGGACTGGCTCGATAAAAAGGATAGCGGATGGGAGGCACTATGTTTGAATGGCTAAAAGCAATCCTCGGAGATCATTACTCTGACGACATTGACAAGAAGGTATCGGAAGAAATCGGCAAGGCGTTTGTGTCACGCGCGGACTTTAACACCAAGAACGAGGAGGCTAAAACGCTCAAAAACCAACTTGCCGAGCGCGATACCCAGCTCGAAGAGCTGAAAAAGGTGGACGCTGCCGGCTTGCAAGCCAAAATTACCGAACTGCAGACCGCAAATACCGATGCGCAGAAGAAATATGATGCGGATTTAAAAGCCGCTAAGCTTGATTTTGCACTTGAGACACACCTCGTCAAGGAGGGAGCGGTCAACACAAAGGCGGTGCGCGCGCTGCTCGATGCATCCAAAATCAGCCTCGATGGCGAAAACCTTGTGGGTCTTGACGAGCAACTCAAAGCCCTAAAGGAAAAGGAAACTTGGGCGTTCTCGCCGCCGCAGGAGCAGATGCAACCGCCAAAACCCACTTATGGCGGATTCACCCCGCCGGCCGGAGGAACCGGTAAACCGGGTGAACCCAAATCGCTTAACGAAGCGGTTACACAATTCTATTCTAAAACATAAAGGAGAGATTTAAATGCCCGTACTTTTAGCAGATGCGAAAAACTTTACCCAGGATAAGCTTACTCAGTTTATCATTGATGAGTTCCGCAAGGATCTCCTCATGGAGTTAATGCTCTTCGACGACACGGTTACACCTATCGGTGAAACCCTTGCCTATGTGTACAACCGTGTAACAACGCTGCCCACTGCCGCGTTCCGTGCACTCAACAGCGAGTACACCGCGCAGGAGGCAAAGACCACACAGTACACTGCTGCACTTAAGCAGCTGGGAGGGTCGTTCCAGGTTGACCGTGTAATCCAGAACCACGTCAAGGGAGTTACCGACCAGATTACCTTCCAGCTTTCGCAGAAGATTGCCGCCACGAAGGCACTGTTTGCGGATACCTTTATCAACGGCGACACTGCGGCTAATGCAAACAGCTTTGACGGTCTGAACAAGGCACTTGTCGGAAGTTCAACCGAAACCAACACTACCACCGCGATAGATCTGTCGACTTCTGCAGCCATCACCACAAATTTTCACGTTTTTATGGACGCCCTCGACAAGATGCTTTCGGAGCTCAACGGTGAGATTACGGCAATTGCTGTAAACCAGAAGCTCAAAGCAGTTATTAACGGCGTTGCTCGCCGCAGTGGCTATTTCTCGACCTCTGATGTCGATGCATTTGGCAAGCCGGTTACCAAATACTCAGGTATCCCGTTCGTGGCGATGGGTCACAAACCCGGAACCGCGCAGCCCATCATCGGCATAGATGGCACGGCAGGCACAACCGATCTGTACGCGATGCGTATTGCGCTGGACGGCGTACACGCTGTATCGCCCAGCGGCTCTACGATTGTTAACGCATACCTGCCTAACATGCAGGCACCCGGCGCAGTAAAGACCGGTGAGGTCGAGATGGTTACCGCCATGGCGCTTAAGGCAACCCGTGCCGCAGGCGTTATGCGTAAGATTAAGATTGCGTAAGGAGGGGCGATATGATTACAATTACAACTCCGAACAAGGAGTATTCCGGTATCACCGGTGGGGTGCAGTTTGTAGAGGGGAAGGCAGAGGTGAAGAAGCTTTCCCCTGAAGCTCGCGCATATATGGAAGGCGCGGGGTATGTCATCACAGACGATAAAAAGTCTGGTGATAAGGACAAAGACAAGAACAAGTCTCCCGAGAACCCAGAGAACCCCGGGGACACCGAGAACCCTGAAAAGTAGGTGAATTCCATGCCTAAAACCGCGCAGGACGTATTTACCGAGATGCAGAAGCGTTACGGCGTAGCCGAGACAGAACAATCCCGGTATGAATCGTACATCGAGCAAGCGAAGCAGGAGATATTTACGTACTGCAATATCCCCGAGAAAGCTGCTATGCCGGACGGTCTGTATTATCCGTGGGTTGAGCTCTCACACGCTGCATCTCGGCAGGCACAGACCATACAGGGCACTGGCGCTATCAAGAGCATATCTGAGGGCGATACGACCGTGACCTACGACGTGGGCACTACCGTGGTTAAAAGCGATGCTGGGCTGTTGTCCTATGCAACGATACTTAACCGCTTTAGGAGGATGCCGAGATGACGGATGCTGTTTCAGCCTTGGCGGCTCTGCGTACAGACACCTGCGATATCTGGCGAGAAGAAAAAGTAACTGTAGGCAATATCACAAAGAGTGAGCGCCGGTTGAAATACACCGGCGTTTCCTGTCGCTTGAGTAAAACCAACGTACCCGCGCTCGTTCAGACTACAGCGGCGGCTGGCATATCAACGACCTATCAGGTGTACTTTGCCCCCGGACAGGACATAAAGGCCGGCGATACGCTGTATATCACACGGCGTGGCAGGGTGTATGAATGTGTCGCGGGAGATCCATTTGACTACGCCCTTAACACAGTGGTCAAGGTGACGGTGAACAAGATTACCTAACAGGAGGCACGGGGATGTCGGCAGATTTTAGCATACAAAACTTTGAACAGTTTATGCAAAAGCTAGCGTCTTTGGGCGCAGACCTTGACCAGTCGGCACAGAGGGTGCTCAATAAAGCGGTTAACGAAGCGCGGCGCGTGGCGGTGCAAAATACCCCGGTAGGCGATTATTCCCGCGATGTGAACTTTACCACCAAGAAAGGACAGTCCGTCAGCTTTCGCGTGGCTGGACGTGTCGGTGGTACCCTTAAGCGCAGTTGGGCAGTTAAACGTGCGGTGAAGCAAGGCAAAGACCATGTCGCTGAACTGTATAACGCCGCTGACTATGCTTTGTACGTCAACAACGGGCACCGTGTTGTAAACCGTGATCGCGTGACCGTCGGGTATGTGAAGGGTCAGTTTATGCTTGAAAAAGGGCTGGATGCCGCCCGCCGGAATATGCAGGGATACTTCAACGAAGAGGTAAGGAGGGTGAAAGAAAAGAATGGATTTTAGTATTATCAAGCAGGGCATCGCAGGCTTAGTCAAGGGCTTGTATCCCGATGTCACCATCTATTCGGATGCCGTCCAACAGGGCACCGACACACCCTCCTTCTTTATTGACCACTACAGTGCGGACGGTGCGCAAAAGCTCGCTGACACGTCAAGTATCGATGTGGGATGCGTCATTACATACTATCCTCAGGATATACGCACGAACGATGAGATTGAGGGAGTGCGTTTTAAACTAGTGCAACACCTGCGCCGCTTTGAGACCGATAACGGATGGATGACCCCGCGCAATGTCAACGCATCGGTAGTGGATATGATTTTGACCGTAACATTTACGGTTCGCATCTCTACATATGCCGAACCGTCTGACCCAATGATTGAGCAGGCGGTACAAAAAACTGAAATTAAGGAGTGAGTAAAAGCATGATTCAGAATCAGATACTGCCCGGAGTGTACATCAATGTCGTAGCGGGTCCGCGCGGCGAAGATGTGCTGGGTGCTCGCGGCATTGTAACCGTACCGCTTGCACTTGACTGGGGAGGCACCATCACCGAGCTTGCGCAAGGTGAAAGCCCATTTGTGAAGCTTGGATATCCCATTACAGCCCCCGAAATGGTGCTCATGCGCGAGCTGCAGAACTACGCCACCAAAACCATCATATACCGGCTAAACGGCGGTGATAAGGCGCAGGCGGAGCTTTCCACCGGTGTGATTGCCCGCGCGATATACCCCGGTACGCGCGGTAACAGCCTGTCTGTCACGGTAACTGCAGACGGCAGTGTGTTTGTCGTTAAGACTTATGTAGGCACCCTTGAGGTGGATACGCAGGTTGTCCCGACCCCCAAAGACTTTGTCGCCAACAACTTTGTTGAGATTGAAGCAGAGGAGAACGCGGTATTTACCGCGGCAACTGTACCCCTTGCGGGTGGTACAAGCGGCGCACCAGGTGAAACAGCCTACGATGAATACCTAGCAGCACTTGAGCTGTTCAAATACAACGTCATCTGTTACACCGGCACGGATAGTGGCGTCAAGGCAAAGATTATAGCCTTTATCAAGCGAATGCGTGATGATGAAGGTGTCCGGGTGCAGGCGGTTATGAGTGGCGCTACGGCGAACTACGAGGGCATCATTAACCACACCATCGGTGGTATCAGCTATGGCAATGCACTGACCGCCGCGCAGGCTTGCGCTACCAGAGCGGGTATTGAAGCGATGCTGGGCACCGCAGCAAGCGGAACGAACCTTGAGCTTGTTGGCTGGACGGATGTAAACCCGCGACTGAACCGCATTCAGCTTGAGACGCGTACCAAGAACGGTGAAAGCCTGTTTGTCATCAAGGACGGCAAGGTCAAGCTGCTGTATGACATCAACAGCCTGACAACCTTCACGGAGGAAAAACCGAAGGACTTTTGCAAAAACCTTGTTATCCGCACGCTGGATGCCTATGTCATGGATCTGCAATCGTTACTCGATACCAGAGCGATTGGCAAACTGCGTAACAACGCTAATGGACGCAACCAGCTTAAGGGCATGATTGTGGACATGACCAAAAACCGTTATCTCGCTACGGAATCCATCGAGGACTTTGAGGCGGACGATGTGGCGGTGGAGATCGGCACGGAGCGCGATAGCGTGGTTGCCCATAGCGCCATCAAGGTCGTAGATACGGTCGACAAGATATACCTGACCGTTGTGTCGAGGTAGAAAGGAGCATAAACGATGAACGATTTTTCCCGCTTACAAGACCTCATCGCGGGTCATGACGGCAATGTGTACGTCAATCTCGGCAACCAAGTTCTGCCCGCCGGTACCGTAGGCAAGCTTGAAGCCAAGGAAACCAAAACGGTTGAGAGCAAGCGCATGCTGGGAAGCCGCGTTACAAAACATGCGGTTAGGGGCGTGGAGTACACCCTTAGCGCTACATTCTATCACACCACACCCGCGCTTATCGAGGCGGCTAAGGTGTACAAGGACACCGGCGTTGTGCCGGAAATGACTATTCAGGTGTATAACGAGAACCCCGCACAGGGACGGCAGGAAGTCCTTCTGCGCAGTGTTATCCTGAATAGCACCCTGTTCGCAAAGCTCGACGACAGCTCCGACGATAGTGTGTCTTTTGATACCGACGGCACGTTCGACGACTTCGACATCATTGAGAGATTTGGAGGTACAGGAACATGAGCGGAAAAACACTAAACGCCTTTCTGAATCCCATCAAGCAGCCTAACGTAGAGTATGTTGCATCTGAACGCTTTGTTGGCGAGGACGGCAAGCCGGTACCGTTTGAACTGAAGGTGTTATCCTCTGGTGAGGGTGAACTTGCCCTTCGGCAGGCGTATGTCAAGGGAGAGATTGACGATATCTCGCAGCGGTATGAATACGCCGCTAAGTGCGTTGTCTACCCCGACCTGACCAATGCAGAGCTGCTTAAGGCTTATGGCGTTCTCAAGGCAAGCGACCTGCTACGCGAGATGCTCACCGACAGCGAGTTCGCCCGCCTGCTGCAGAAATGCTATGAGGTCAACGGCGCGATCCGTAATCTGCAGGAAACGGTGGACGAAGTAAAAAACTAATAAGGCAGAGCAGAAAAGGGCGTGCGGACAGTTTTTATGGCTACGCCCATTTTGCTCTGCAGAATTTCAATCTGCTTCCGAGTGATTTCCTTGCGCTAACGACAAAAGAAAAAGCGTTTATCATTGCAAGCATGCAGATAAACACCGAAGATATGAACAAGCAGAGGGGTGAGCAGGGTTGCAAACGCTAGCGGCAGCTATGAGGCTGACGGACAATTACACCGTTACCATGGCAAAAATCATTAAGTCTACCGAGACCGCCGAGCAGAAGATACAGAAGGCGAAAAAGGTCAATGACCAATTCGCTGACAGCTTTAAAAAGGTCAAGAGCGGGGCAGAGGGCGCAAACGGTGGAATCAGCTCACTCATGACCAAGCTCACCGGCATGATTGGTCTTGCCTACGCGGGGAAAAAAGCGTTTGACGCGATGATTGGAGCTCTTAACACCTCTGCCACACAGAAGATACAGGAAACCACCTTCGGCGCGTTGTTGCATAACGACAAGGTGGGTTCGCGGCTCTATCAGTATGTAGGTCAGTATGCAAAAGCCTCTTCGCTCGGGCGTGAGGATATTGCCAAAGGTGTGACTTCGTTTCTTACCGTCACCCGCGACCTGAATGAAGTCGAGCGCCTGATTAAAATGACCGAACGCCTGTATGCAAAGGACCCGACACAAGGTGCTGAAGGCGCGGTGTTTGCGCTCAAAGAAGTACTCGCTGGCGACGTGATATCAATGCGTAACCGCTACGGCATCACTGGCTTTAGCGGTGAGAAAATCCGCGAGATGTCTGCACAGGGCGACACCGCCGGATTGCTCGACTACATGGATGAGCAACTTAACCGGTTCGGCGCAACACAGGAGATTGTAGACAAGAACTTCACCAACCTTCTGACACAGACAAACGTATTTGCGACCAACATGAAAACAGCTGTTGGTGATACCGCAAAACCGGTCATGGAGAATCTCGCGTCTGTGATGCAACGCCTGAATGGCATGATGGAGGCGGGTAAATTCCAACCGTTCATCAATTTGATGGTGAATGGTATGCGGTTGATAGGTAACGGCATCGCTTGGGTGGTGGAGAATCTGAACTGGATTGCCCCGACAGTTGTTGGGTTGGTGGGTGCGCTTGTTATCTACAAGACGGCAATGATGGCAGTTTCCGCCGCACAGTTTATCGCCGGCTTATCAGCCAAGGCGTTGCTGGGTGACTGGGTTGGGCTTGCAATTATGGCGGGTTCTATTGTTGCCGCAACAGCAATAGTCGCAACTACAATGAACGACTTGGATACGCAGCTCAGCGCGGGGCTGAGTGGTTTTGATAAAGACGCACTGGCAAAAGATATATCTGCCATTCCTGTTGAAGTCACTAATTCTTCTCCCGTACCCGTCACTGGCGAGGTATCTATCGACAGCGAAGATATGCGCTATCTGATTGACCTTGAAAGCCAGCGGTTTTTCGCGAAGTTCTCGGTGGCACATCTTGCGCCGAACATCACAAACAACTTCGGTGACATCCACCAGACGGCAAACTTGGAAGACATCGAGGGGCATGTTGTGGGTATTCTCACCGAAGAAATTGAAACCGCAGCAGAGGGGGTATACGATTGATGTACAACGTCTTTTTAGGGAACCTTGAACTGTACTGTGTCGAGGATTTTGAAGAGACCAGCAAACGGCAGATTGCCGTACACAGTACGCTCGGAGCAGGCGAGGTGCCAATCTACAACGACAAGGAGCTGCGGTCATGGAAGCTGACATGTGAGTTGTCGAACTACCGTCAGCCCATGCACCACGTGTTTACGCCCGCCTCCGATATCTTTGCTGTTTTTGAGGGATGGTTGGCTGCAGGAGAGGAGCAGCGCCTTGTGGTGGTAAGCGACAGCATCACCCTATCCGAAATGGTGATGCTAAAGAGCTATCGGAAAAACGAGACGACGCAAGGCGTATTTGACGTCACGATTGAGCTGACCGAGTACAAAGAGGTCAGCGTGCGCACGGCGGATATCCCCTTTATCCAGCGACCAGGGAAGATACCGCCACTACCGCCGGTGAAGCCGGGCAATCCGGCAAAGCTGACCAGTGCGGAGGATACTGACGCGGCGTACTTGGCACTTGGACCACTCAGGGAGTGGGAGGCAAAGAACCCGCAAAAGCCAATTGTGTCAAATTCGGACTTAATAGCGCAAAGCGCAGGAAAACTCAGGGCTACCCCATTGTCGTCATTCTGGGAACGAGTAGGTGCCGAGTTGGATTATCTTACTGCATATAGCGACGAGCGAACACTTCAAGCAATAGGAAAAGCGTATGACGATTTCTCGAAGAAAGCGGGTAAAGAGTTAGGTGACTGGTTCAGTTCGTTCAAATGATAACCCTTAGTCGCTTGTCCACATACTTGTCAGCATTTTAAGAATTCTCGACAACGCGATGAGTACAAAAGAGGAAAGAACCGACGCACACGCTACACCCAAAAATGTCGGAATTGTTGCTCCCCCTAATTCTGAGACTGTTCCGGCAGCAATAAATGCACCTATCAATCCAGCAATCAAAACAAAGTAACCAAAGAAGTTGAGAACAGCTGCGATTCTCTTATTTGTCAGAAACAAAGCATATCACTCCTATGTATTTTTCTTTAATATACCATAAAATTGCTTGATTTCCAAACAGAAGAGGTGACCATCCATGGAACTACTCTTAGAAAACACCCAAGCAGGTATAGTCCTTGACCTGACCGATATCGCTGAGAACATTAAATACCAAGACCAATGGAACAACGGCACCTCAAAGCTGACCTTTGAGTACCCCACCGAGTTCGGTGCGATGTACCCCAACGGCTCGGTGGTTCGTTTCTCGTATAATGGCACAGGCGTGTTCTTCGGTTATTTATTCACCACTTCCCAAAGCAAACGCACCTATAAATGCACCTGCTACGACCAGCTACGGTACATGAAGGCAAGCGATGTCGTGATGCGTAAAAACATGACGCTCACGCAGTTTGTAAACCTGTGTGCAGCAAATTTGCAGTTGCGGGTTGGGAAAATAGATAACACTGAGTTGGTGCTCGATGATTACCTGTTTGACGGAAAAACCTACCTCGACATGGTTTATAGCAGCATAAGCGAAAACGCGCTAGCAAACCAGTACCACTACACCTTGTTTGACAACTACGGCGCACTCGACCTGCGGGATACGCTTGACCTGCGCCTGCCGCTTATCCTCGGCGATTATTCCCTGGCCACAGATTTTGAGTACGTCAAAAGCATTGATGAGGACACCTATAACTACGTCAAGGTGGCGCAGGACGATAAGGACAGGGGAGTGCGCAGCGTTTACACCGCCAAAGATGAGGGGACCATGAGACAGTGGGGGATGCTCATGCTCTACCACAAAAGCAGTGGCAATAAAAACGATGCCCAGCTTGCCGAGCTTGCCAACAACATTTTAGCAGTCAAGAACCGCGAAACCCGGACGTTGTCGCTTGAAGCCATAGGCGACCCGAGGGTGCGAGGCGGCAGCGGCATAAAAGTGGAGATTGCGCAGGCGGGGCTTGACCTGTGGGCGGTGGTGGACAGCGTCACTCATAATTTCGGAAGGTCGGAACACACGATGAAGCTTAATCTGATGTTTGGGGTGGTGGACTGATTGTCAACGCTGCATAGTGTCATCAAGCAAGTGGTGCAGAAGAGCATTAACAACGACAACCCCGCTGATGTAGTATACGCCACCTACACCGGCGGCGGTCTCAAAATAGATGGCAAGCCGGTAACGGTGCCGCTGTCTATGGTTGACATCCCAAACCACCTCACCGATTACGATGTAGACCTGCAGGAGGTTGAAGGGGACGCGCTGATTGGTGAACGCAAGAAGTACCGTATCTTCAATGCCATAAAAGCGGGCGAGCGCGTCAGCGTTGTGCAGAAACGCGGTTCGCAGAGATACTCCATTATTGACCGATTAGAGAGGTTGTGATGTTATGCTGCCACAGGCAGGTACGTTAAGCGCAAATACAAGCTATACAGCTGAGCGGATGCCAAGCAAGACCTACAAGCTTGATACCAACATCGGGCGAATACGGGGGCACACAGACGCGCTGGCGGCGATGGAACAGACGGTGTACAAGATACTTGCCACAGAGCGTTTTTGGTATCGTATCTATACCCCGAATTATGGCGTGGAGCTTGATGGTCTGGTGGGCGAGCGACGGGCATACGTTAAGGGCGATATTGCACGACGCCTGCAAGAGGCTTTGACTACCGACGACCGCATTACTGGCATATCCGCTCTGTCGGTGGAGTTTGAGCGCGAGCATATGGCAGTGTCGTTTGTGGTACACACGCTACACGGCAACGTCACAGTAGAGAGGAGGGTGCCGCTTGGCTGAAAATTACGAATTTCGCCCGGTACTGGCAGAAATGCTGTCCGCGATACCGGACACGATGGATAAGCGAGAGGGCAGCATCATCTACGATACGCTCGCACCCGTGGCGTTTGAAATTGCAAAGCAGAACTATATGATATCCACGCTCATGAATCTGCTCTTTCCGGACACAGCCGACGAGGATTGGCTTGACCGCAATGCGGACAACTTTGGGCTGGAACGCAAGCCTGCCACCTATGCCACGCGCAGGGTTCTGGTCACCAACACCGCAAGCACCCCGATGGAGGTGCCGCTGGGCAGCCGACTGAGGATTGAGGACTTATCCCTAAAGGTTACCGAAAAAGCATCAGACGGTGAATATCTTGCGATTGCGGAGCAAGCGGGAACCATTGGCAATCGATACACCGGGGAACTGCTGCCCGTGAACAACATCTCAGGGCTTGGCACCGCTATGCTTGGGGATGTGGTAATAGCCGCCGCCGACACCGAGACAGACGATGCGCTGCGCGAAAGGCTATATGATTACCTACGCAAAACCCCGTTTGGAGGCAATGTGGCAGATTACGAGCAAAAGGTGCTTGCGATAGAAGGCGTGGGCGCCGTGGCAGTGTTTACCGCTCAGGATATGGGTGCTGGAGTTGTTCAGTTGATTATTGGTGACGAGCAACTGCAACCCGCCTCTGACGAGCTGATTGAAACGGTAGAAGGGGTGATTGTCGGCAACCGAAGCGGAACCGGCACGGCTCCCATTGGACACCTCGTTACGGTCAGAACAACCAGCCCGCGAACGATTGATGTTGCGGCAACGGTACGGCTCAAAACCGGGGCGAGTTTTGCTGTGGTCGAACCGCTCATCCAGCAGGCGGTGAATGATTACATAGCCGGAATCGGGTTTAAGGACGGCATCGTGTATCTGGCTCGCCTCACAGCGCAGATGCTCGGGGCGTCGCCGGAGATACTCGACATTACCAACGTGACACTCAACGGTACCGCGGCAAATCTGCAGCTTACTAAAACCGCGTACAACTATCAAACCCCTGTTGCGGGTGACATCTCGTTGGCGGAGGCGGTGAGCTGATGTTCTTCAAGGAGAGTCCGCGCTACAAAGAACTGCTGCCGCCCTACTATGACGGCATAGCCGAGATTGAAGCATTGGATGCCGCTATTAAACCTCAGCTTGAAGCCCTTGCCCGTCGCATTGATATGCTCGCAAATGGACGGTTTGTAGAGCTGACCGATGCCGCCGGTGTGAGGCGGTGGGAGAACATTTTATCTGTTGCAAGCCCCATAAAAAGCAACCTTACAGCCCGCAGGAACGCCGTCAAGGCAAAGCTGATGGCGAAGCCGCCCATAACCGTAGAGACGCTGCGGGCGGTGATTGAAACGTACCTTGGTGTGCAGGTGGATATGGTGCTGTGGACGATGCCGGATATCCCAAACTGGCATGAGTTTGGTCGGCAAGGCTGGGGTGAGACAGCGGATAAGGTTTGGAGCGATTATCTTCCTGCCGGCACACCGTATACGATTGATGTATACTACAGGGGATTTGAAAAACTGCCCGACCTGAGACCGCTGTATAACATGATCTACGAACTGGTACCCGCACACATCCTTGTGCGCATCAATTACAAATACGCGACTTGGCGCGAATCGCAGGAACAGTATCCCACATGGCAGGACATGTCCAGTCGGACATGGGATTACATTAAGTTAGGAGTGTGGCTCAATGCCTGAGTTAACGCAAAACCTTGGATTGAAAAAGCCGCTGCTCGACGAAGCGGCGGATATTGAAGTTATCAACGAGAACATGGATAAGATTGATGAGGCTGTCGGAATTTTCGGCAGCGGGCAGGCAATCCACCACGCCACCGCCTGCACGGGTACTGGTGACCGTTACGAGCTCGTGGTGCCGACGCTCGAATATCCCTTGCCGGACAAATTTGTGCTCACCTTTGTGCCGCACGCGGCGGTAGTCGACAATGCCGTTGTTGTCATACGCAAATCGACCGAAACTCCAGAGGAGCAAAGCACCGTTATCCCGATTGTGACCAACGAAAACGAAGCCATCGGTGCTGATGCCTTCGCGGCCACTACCATGGTGATGCTCACTGTCGGAGGTGGACGGGCTTTTTTTAAGATGGGCGGCAAGGGAAAGCCGCCCGAAAGTTGGCAGTTTTATGAGGCTATCACAGAAACAGGTTTATGGACATCCTCGAAAAACCAATGGATTCGAGTACACGTGATAGGTCCTGGAGGCACTGGGGGGAGTGGAGGAAAAGGCGCGGTATATACAAGCGGAGAGACTACATGGAGAAAATCCGGAGGGTCTGGTGCGGGAGGATCTGGCGGAGGATTAGCCATATCCGAATTGTACGTTAAGGCAGGAGACTCCATCGCGTGTACGTTGTCATCTGCACTAACGTCTTTTGGAGACTTTGGGACTGCCCTAAAGGGTGCCAACGGAGGAAACGGACAGAACGGAGTAGCTGACGGATCAACGGATGCTAAAAAAGGCACTGCAGGCGTTGGCGGAACTGAACTGTACCAGACTAATCGGACAGAAAAAAGAAAGCCCACACGTAGAATATCGTTAATTTACGCAAACTGGCGCCGTTTTTCAAGCGGTGTCAGTTTTGTTTTTAGCTGAATACGTTCATTGT
>JAEZVA010000038.1 GCA_023443315.1 Bacillota bacterium
AAAATGTAACTCTGATAGTTTTGAACTGGAAGGATTGAAATTGTTATGGAAGTATTAAAGGTTTCAGCAAAATCGATTCCCAATTCGGTTGCAGGGGCAATCGCGGGGGTCATCCGAGAAAAAGGCATCGTAGAGGTTCAGGCGGTAGGCGCGGGCGCATCCAATCAAGCGGTTAAGGCAGTGGCGATTGCCAGAGGGTATCTTGCCCCGTCGGGCATCGACCTTGTGTGCATCCCCGCGTTTGCCAATGTAACGATTGACGGCGAGGATCGCACCGCAATCAAGCTGATTGTGGAGCCGCGATAGCCGCCCGAATACATAAACGCGCAGTCAATCATGCAAAAGTTACCTCAAACGGCGGGAGAGCATAATGCTCCCGCCGTTTTTTGTTGCGTAGCCACCGAATTTGAGATTATAATAGTTGAAGCGGCTCGTACCGACGCCAGATTTGTGGTATACTGAGTCTGCCCAAGTTTGTAATATAAAGATAACCCTAAACACGGAGGTGCGGTATGCAGCCGTATTATTTTAAGATAGCCTTGGTTTTCGTTTGCGCCATATTCATACTAACATCATGCGCCCCAGCGGCAGGGGACTGGTCCTCGTCGGCTTCCTCTCTTCCTGCTGAGACCTCTTCGCGGCCGCAGGAGGGCATACCCTCCCGCCCTATTATACAAAAGGACGGACGGTTTCAAATACCCTACGACAGCAGCGACTCGCTGCACCCGTACCGCTCCTCATCCGCGCTCAACAACGCGCTGCACACCTTGGTGTACGACAGCCTAGTAAAGCTCGATAACGACTTTACTCCGGTTATGAGCATCGCGTCGGATATCCAGATAGATGGTGCGGTTTGCACCGTTACCCTAAAAAACGGCGTTCGGTTTTCGGATGGCTCTCCGCTCACCGCCATCGACGTGCGGTATTCCATCGATTGCATTCGGTCGTCTGGCTCGCTGTATGCGAGCAGGTTGAGCAATGTAGTAAGTTATGCGGTGCAGGATGATAGGACACTGGTGATCACCCTGCAGTCTCCCGACAACCTGTTTGTCAATCTGCTTGATTTTCCCGTTATTCAAAGCGGAACAAACCAAAGAGACTATCCCGTTGGCAGCGGCAGGTATCGGTACGCGGAGGATGAGCCTCCACAAAACGAAAGCAGCGACGAGGAGAGTGCGGACGTCGCCGACATTCGTCTTGTAGCAAACCCCGAGTGGCACGGCGGTACCATCCAGACCTTTAGAGAGCTGTACCTGACTGCATACGATTACAGCCAGTCGCTCATTTATACATTAAAGTCGGGTGCGATTGACTTTGCATTTACCGACCTTGCTCAGGCACAAAGCTCCACTAACATGGGCAGCAGCCCGATTCAGGTACCGTTAACAAACCTTGTTTACGTCGGGGTGAACAACACAAGCGGGGTAACGTCAGCGGCGTCATTTCGCAAGGCACTGTCACTGTGTTTTGATCGCAGCCAGATCGTGTCCGAGGCGTTTTTATCCCGCGCAACCCCCTCATCCACCCCCTTTAACCCCAATATGTACGCCACAAAGGAGCTGGACAACCAGCTGTATGCAGACGTAGAGGGCGCAAACTCTATACTCGATGCCCTTGGTTATACCGCGCGTGACGAACAAGGCTACCGCATGTATGGCAACAACCGCCTAACCTTGTCTGTACTCGTAAACACTGATAATTTTTATCGTACCCAGGCGGCACGCGTGATAAAGGAGAACCTGTCACAGGTGGGGATAGACTGCGTAATCACCGAGCGCAATCCCGGAGATTATCTGTCCGCCGTCCGGGCGTCGGACTTTTCGCTGTATATCGGAGAGACCAAGCTTTATACCAATAACGACCTCAGCCCATTCTTTACAGGCGACGGGGCACTTTCCTACGGTGGTACGGCAAACGGTTCTGTCGCGTCCTCTTATTTTTCATTGCGGCGGGGCGAAATTGACTTTAACTATTTTAGCAATGCGTTCTTTGAACAGTCTCCCTTTATTCCACTGGTGTTCCGCAACGGCGTATCCTTTTTTACGCAGACGATGTCTTACAACGTAAAGTCTTCAATGAGCGACCCGTTTTTTAATATTGAGGACTGGACCTATGCACGTTAGTCTAAAAAAATAAATAAAACGGACGATTGGTATTAAGTTTTTCTTATTAATGTGTTATAATAATCCTGATTTAATCCGAAAAGCCGAATGTTTGGTAGACATTACTTTATCAGCCGGCAGCTGTCCGGTGAAATGGAGGTTAGTATGATCAGAATCGAAAACCCAATGGGATATATCGAGATTTCAGCCGATTACTTTGCGAATCTGGTGGGTTCTGCCGCATCGAGCTGCTTTGGCGTGGCGGGCATGGCGACCAGTGGCACCGTACAGGGGCTGCGTTCGCTTATCGTATCCCCCGACCTGCCGGATAAAGGGGTTCGTATCCGCAACCGCGACGGCAGGCTTGAGATTGACCTGCACATCGTGGTTACCTATGGCGTCAACATCGCCGCCATCGTAAAAAGCATTATCAATAAGGTTAGCTATACGGTGGAAGAGACCACCGGTCTGATTGTAAGCAGGGTTAACGTTTATGTAGACGAAATGAAGCTGGAACAATAGCTTCGTGTTTTTGATTTGCCTCGTGAGGTAGAGGCGCTCCCGTTTTTGCGGACACTTTAGCGCGGACGGGGCAGCTGTGCGCAAAGCAACATGCTCTTTATTAAATAACTGCCGGTGCACAGCGGCGGAATGGGTGAAGATGTGATAAACGGAAATACACTAAGAGACGCCATTATATCAGGCGCTAACAGTATTGTAAACAAACGGCTCGCAGTAGACGAGCTGAACGTTTTTCCCGTACCGGACGGTGACACCGGAACCAATATGTCTATGACCATCTCTGCAGGCGCAAGGGAGCTTAAGCGGATGGATAACGCCACAGTGGGAGAGGTTGCGTCGGTTGCGGCGTCTGCGGTTTTGCGCGGTGCGCGGGGCAACTCGGGCGTAATCTTGTCGCTGCTGTTCCGCGGCTTTTCCAAAGGTCTTGCAGGGCTTACTACAGCGGATGGCAAGCAGTTCGCACACGCACTTGGCCTTGGCGTTTCTGCCGCATATAAGGCGGTTATGAAGCCCACCGAGGGCACCATGCTCACCGTCGCAAGGGTGGCGGCAGAGAAGGCGACAGCGGCAAGTGAGACCGAGCACGACGCGGTTGCTATTTGGCGCCTTATCGTACAGGAATCTAAGGCTGCGCTCGATACGACCCCCGACCTGCTGCCTGTATTGAAAAAAGCGGGCGTTGTGGATGCGGGTGGTATGGGTCTGCTTGTAATCTTTGAGGGCATGCTGCAGGTGTTCGAGGGCGGCGAGATTGTCGCCGAACGTGCCGAGTCCCCTGCAAAGCAGGTGGATACGTTTGTATCACAGAAAAACGCGGCGGGCGCCGACCTGCACGAAGAGATTACGTTTACCTACTGCACCGAGTTTATCGTGCAAAAATCCTCCCCCGACGCAAACGCGCTGCGTCTGCGCGCCTATCTTGAAACAATAGGTGACAGCGTTGTTGTCGTAGACGACGACGATATTATTAAGATTCATGTGCATACCAACAACCCCGGCAATGCGATGCAGGAGGGCCTTGCTTACGGCTCGCTGCACAATATGAAGATAGAAAACATGCGCGAGCAGCACGACAATAAGGTAGCTGAGGCGCAGGTGGCAAAAGAGGTGCACGAGGTGGTACCCGTTGACCCCGAAATCCCGTTTGGGTTTGTGGCGGTGGCAGCGGGCGAAGGGCTTCGGCAGCTGTTTACCGACCTTGGCTGCGGCTGTGTAGTCAGCGGCGGACAGACCATGAACCCCAGCACCGACGACATCCTGCGCGCGGTCGAAAAGGTGCCCGCGTCTACGGTGTTTGTACTGCCCAACAACAAGAACATCATCATGGCGGCGGAACAGGTCATTTCACTGGCCGACCGACGTGTTATTGTACTGCCCACCCGCACCATCCCGCAGGGACTTTCGGCCATGCTGGCGTTTGACCCCGACGCGTCGGTGGAAGACAACCAGATGGGTATGATGAAGGCGGCGGACCATGTGGCAACGGGTCAGATTACCTTTGCCGCGCGCGACTCGGATTTTGACGGGCACAAGATTAAGCAGGGCGAGATTTTGGCGCTTGATGGTGGCAAGCTTGCGTTTGTGGCAAGCGACGTCAGCCTTGCGACGCAACGGCTTGTAAAAAACCTTGTTAAGCGCGACAGCTCCTTTATCACCTTGATATACGGCGAGGGCATTACCGAGGAAGAGGCAGAAAAGACTGCGGCGCTGGTTCGCGCAAAGCTTTCCGATGCGGTAGAGGTGCACGTGGTTAACGGCGGACAGCCCGTCTACTACTACATCATCTCGGTAGAATAGTTTTAAATAAAGGGGGACGTGCCGTGTCAAAGCAAGGCTTCCCCGACAACATCAAATATCTAAAGGGCGTAGGCGAAAAACGTGCCGAGCTGTACCAAAAGCTCGGCGTGCAAAGCGTCGGCGCCCTTTTGCGCTTATATCCGCGCGATTACCTTGATTTTACCAGCCCGTTTTCCCCATCCGATGCGCCGCGCGACACCCCTTGTGTTGTTCGCGCACGGGTGTTTGCCAAAAACCCCGAGCAGCGTATTCGGGGCGGCATGACCCTGTACAAGGTGTTTGCCACCGATGATACCACCGATCTGGTGCTGACCTTTTTTAACAACAAATTCGCCGCTGCCGCATTGCAGGAGGGCAGCGAATACCTGTTTTACGGCAAGGTGGGCAGCACCCTGCTTGCCCGTGAGATGACGTCGCCGTTGTACTTTCCCGTTACCGGGCAGCTTGGTCTTGTGCCCGTTTACCCGCTTACAGCAGGGCTTAGCTCCAAGATTGTGGCGCAGAACGTCAAGCAGGCGCTTACGCTGTTAGACGACACGTTCCCCGACCCGCTGCCCGCCGCGCTGCGGCAGGAGCAGGAGCTGTGTCATCTATCTTACGCGCTTTCTGCCATCCACTTTCCACCCGATGCCCACGCCCTTGCGGTTGCCCGCAAACGGCTTATCTTTGAGGAGCTGCTTACCCTGCAGCTTGCCCTTGCAATGATGCGCCGCCGCCCGCGTCAAACAGCGGCGGCAGCGATAACCGATGCGGATATCACCCCGTTTGTGGCGGCTTTGGGCTTCTCTCTTACCGGCGCGCAGACACGCGCAATCGACGAGGCGCTTGCCGATATGGGGCAGACCGTGCCGATGAACCGCCTGTTGCAGGGCGACGTCGGATCGGGCAAGACCGCGGTTGCCGCGGCGCTTTGCTATGCGTGCGCAAAAAACGGGGTGCAGTCGGCGTTTATGGCACCCACCGAGATACTTGCCCAGCAGCATTACGCGTCGCTTGCCCCGCTGCTTGAGGCGATGGGCATTTCCTGCGCGCTGCTGACCGGCTCTGTGAAGGCGGTGCAAAAAAGAGAGATCCTCTCCCGCCTTGCGTCGGGTGAGATTCAGTTTGTGGTGGGTACGCATGCCCTGCTCACCCCGGAGGTTGGTTTTTCAAGGCTGGGGCTGGTGGTCACCGATGAGCAGCATCGGTTTGGGGTTTTGCAACGGGCAAGCCTAGCGGATAAGGGCGGGCATCCCCATGTGCTGGTTATGAGCGCAACACCCATCCCGCGCACCCTTGCGCTGATTATCTACGGTGACCTTGACGTATCGGTGCTCGACGAGCTGCCGCCCGGTCGCCGCCCGGTAAAGACCTATCTGATCGACTCCCCAAAACGGCACCGCGCGCTGGGCTTTATCCGTCGGTTTTTGGACGAGGGCAGGCAGGCGTTTATCGTGTGCCCCGCCATTGACGAGGGCGAAGGCGACCTGGTATCTGCCACCGAATACGCGGCAAGGCTTACCGAGGAGGACTTTCGCGGCTACCGCGTAGGGCTTGTGCACGGCAGATTAAAGCCCGCGGAGAAGGAACGCATCATGAGCCGCTTTTATGCGGGCGAGATCTCGCTGCTCGTCTCCACCACCGTCATCGAGGTGGGGGTGGATGTACCAAACGCTGTGGTGATGATGATAGAAAACGCCGAACGCTTTGGGCTTTCGCAGCTGCACCAGCTGCGTGGGCGGGTGGGGCGCGGGGCGTATGAGTCCCATTGCATTTTGGTCTCGGACGCGACGGGGGAGCAGACGCTAAAACGCCTGCAAGCGATGTGCAAGACTAACGACGGCTTTCGGCTTGCCGAGGAGGACTTGTCGCTGCGCGGTCCCGGAGACTTTTTCGGCGCGCGCCAGCACGGTCTGCCCGAGATGAAGCTTGCAAGCCTGGTTGACGACATCGCGACCCTTAAGCTTGCCCAGACCTGTGCGCAGGAGATTTTGGCAGGCGACCCCACCCTTGCCCGCCCAGAGCATCAAGGGCTTGCCGAAAACGTGCGGCAGATGTACGGTGCGATAGGCACGGCGGGGTTCAACTAAACCAGTCGGACAGATTAGGAAAAGAGGGAGCAT
>JAEZVA010000043.1 GCA_023443315.1 Bacillota bacterium
AACAATGAAAAAAGCATTGGTTGCAACTATTTTAGCATTCACCATGCTCGCTACGACGGCTTGTAATGCCGGCGCTGGCACCGCTTCAAGTGACCCAGCTGGGCAGCCATCGTCATCGGCAGCTACCGAGAGTGAGGGTAAAGGCGAGCCCAAAACCCTTACTTTGTGGACAACCAACAAGGACACAGCAATCGTTGAAATCATGGAAAAGGCCGCTGCAGATTTTGAAGCAGAAACCAATGTAAAGGTCGAGTTTACATTTCTTGAGAACGATCCGTACAAGACCAAACTAAAAACTGTTATGGGTAGCGGCGAAGCACCCGACATCTTCCATTCTTGGGGTGGCGGCTGGCTGGAGCAGTTTGTAGATGAAGGTCAGGTTCTGGACATAACTGACAAGGTGGCGGACTTCAAAGACGCTCTTCCCGAAGCTGTTTGGGGCTTAAACTCCTTTGATGGCAAGATTTACGGCGTTCCGAACTCCCTTGCAGGCTCTGCACTGTTTTACAACAAGGCAATGTTTGACAAGCTGGGTCTTACCGCTCCCACAACATGGAGCGAGATGGAGAACGTTGCAACGGTTCTTAAGGATAACGGAATTATCCCCTTCGCACTTGGTAACAAGAGCAAATGGCCGGGCGCTATCAACTATATCTATCTTTCTTTACGTTTAGGTGGCGGAGAAGTATTCCAGGACGCCCTGGCTCGCAATGGCAAGCATACCTTTGAGGATGCCTCCTATGTTAAGGCGGGTCAGATGATTCAGGATATGGTAGACAAGGGCTGGTTCCCCGAAGGCGCCAATGGCATAAACCATGATACCGGTGGTTCTCGTATGCTGTTTTACACCGAGAAGGCAGGCATGATGTTAATGACCACCGGCCTTATAGCCAACACGAAGAACGAAAACAAAGAGTTCTACGACAGCAAGCTCGACCTCGTTGCGTTCCCCGCTATTGAGGGCGGTGAAGGTAAGGCTGACGAAGTAGTATGCGGCAACAATGCATACTCCATCTCCACCAACTGCAAATATCCTGACGAGGCGCTTGCATTCTTAAAGTTCTTTTCTACTAATGTTGAAATAAACACCAGATTGGCCAACGAGGGCGGAATTCTTGTTGCAGCAAAGGGCGTTGAAGTTAGCGATCCTAAGCTCAAAAAGGCAATCGAAATTCAAACAAGCGCGAGCTATATGCAGAACTACTACGATCAGGCTCTGCCTACCGAGCTTGGACAGCTTTCTTCTGACAATAGCCAGGCGCTGTTTGGAAAAACCATGACTCCTGAAGAATCCGCAAGGTTAATGGAAGCTAAGGCAGCAGAGATTCTAAAGTAATCGACACAAAAACAATTTCTTTAAGGGTTGGACTAGACCGAGGTATGGTTCAACCCTTCCCTTTTATCAATACAAGGTTGATGTGCAAACCGATGAAACAGAGGTGTTTAACCAGTGAAAAAAGACGCCATGGCGCTTTCTATAGATTTACAGCGCACTACAATGCGCAAGAAAAGATCAAACCTTAATCGCTTGACTGTTTTTTTGTTTCTTCTCCCGGCTCTTAGTGTTTACGGACTTTATAATGTTTACGGCATCATTCGAACTTTTATCTATAGTACGATGAAGTGGACGGGTCTAAGCCCCCAAATGACCTTTATTGGACTAGCCAATTATGAGAAACTGGTAGCAGATTCAAATGTCTGGCATGCACTCGGGAACAATATGATTCTGGTTGTTGTTTCCATAGTAGTACAGCTTTCGTTTGGATTTATACTCGCACTAATTATTAACAGTCAAATTCGTGGTGTTAAATTTCTGCGTACGATATATTTTATGCCGATGTTGCTTTCAACCATTGCAACAGGTATATTGTGGATTTTGATGATGGATCCTTATTTCGGTTTAATTAACCAACTATTCGGAACAATTGGGCTGGAGACCCTTCAGAGGGCATGGCTCGGTGAATCCAGTACTGCAATGGGTTCTGTATTGTTTGTTGTATGCTGGCAGTATATTCCTCAGTACATGATTCTGCTCAGTGCCGGAATGTCCAATATACCCGAAGAGGTATATGAGGCAGCAACCATCGACGGAGCCAACAAATTTCAAAAGGTAATTAAGATTACACTGCCGTTACTCCTTCCCACCATTCGCATCTCGGCGGTTCTGTCGCTCGTGGGATCTCTGAAGTATTTTGACTTGATCTACGTTATGACAGGCGGCGGACCAAATGGTCTTACCGACGTTTTGGCTACTTATATGTATAAAAAGGGCTTTGTCGAGTCGGATATGGGCTACGCAAGCACGATTGCGGCGTTTATGTTCTTTGTTTCACTAATAATGGTCATTGTCTTTCAATTCATTTCCCGTAGAAAGGAGAGAAGTTAAATGGATAAAGCGAAGAGAAGCATCGGTCAGATATTCTTGTATCTCATAGCAGCCATTTTCCTTGTTCTGTTCGGCTTCCCATTTATCTTTGTACTAGTAACCTCCTTTAAGGATCAGACTGCATATATGATGGATTTCTGGGCATTGCCGACAAAGTTGTTTCTGGGCAACTTTGAAGCGGTATTCCAGTCTCACTTCGTTGTTTATTTTTTAAACAGCCTTATGGTCTCCGTTGTAACGGTTGCAGTCGTCATCCTGATTGCGTCTATGGCGGGTTATGCGCTTGCCACGATGCGTTTTAAGCTCAACACAGCAATTTTTCTTCTTTTCTTAATGGGAATGATGATTCCGGTTCATACTACACTAATTCCTATCTACACTCTAAACAAAGATCTGAACCTATTGGACAAGGCGTTTGGCTTGATTGGACCCTATACCAGTTTTTCTATACCGGTGTCGGTTTACATTATGACGGGCTTTTTTAAAGACGTCCCCAAGAGTATTCAGGAATCTGCATTGATTGACGGCGCCTCTCATTTTAAGATTTTCACCGCAATTATGATGCCTCTTTCAAAGTCTGCCATCTCCACTATCGGCATCTTTAACTTTTTATACTGCTGGAATGAATTTATTTTCGGACTCACCATGATCAGTTCTACAAGTCAAAAAACACTTCCGCTGGGCATCCGTGAGTTTTATGGTATGGAGACTGTAAACATTCCAGGCATACTAACGGCTATTCTTGTGGGTTCTCTGCCGGTTATCATCTTCTATTTCTTAGCGCAAGAGCAGGTAATCCGCGGGCTATCCTCAGGTGCCGTAAAGGAATAGGAAAGCGATCCCCACCTAGTTTCGAACGGCTGTCTTGTGTATAAGACAGACTTACTAGGTGATTTTTGGTACGATATACAGTGTGCCGTTATATTTGTCCAGCAAAGCGAAAGGAATGTTCCAAAAAATGATTCAAAATCCGATTCTTGCGGGATTTAACCCCGATCCATCAATCATACGAGTGGGGGACGACTACTATATCGCCACCTCCACCTTTGAATGGTTTCCGGGAATACCACTTTACCATTCCCGTGACCTTCGCCACTGGGAACTCGTAGATTATCTGCTTAAGTCGAAGGAGTATATTGACCTGACTGGTGTTAAGCCCTCTCGCGGTGTATGGGCACCCGGGCTGAGCTACTGTGAGCAGGAGAAACGCTTTTATCTGATGTATTCGAATGTTCACAGCCAGAGCAAGTGGATGTTTGACGTAGACAACTACATGATTTGGACCGACGATATTCGAGGGGAGTGGAGCAAACCCGTATATCTGAATTCCAGCGGCTTCGATCCATCCCTTTTTCACGACGACGATGGACGTAAATGGGTGATTAACAAGGATAGAGACTTCCGTCCCAAGAATATCGACCGTCGTTCTATAGTAATTCAGGAGCTGGATGTAAAAACCATGCAGTTACTCGGTTCCCCCGTTGTCATTAGCCGTGGCGCAACGAATCGTAAATTTGTAGAGGGGGCACATATCTATAAGCATAATGGATGGTATTATCTAATTACCGCTGAGGGGGGAACGGGCTACGGTCATTGTGCTGCGCTCGCACGTTCTCGTTGTGTGACAGGACCGTACGAGCCGTCGCCCTACAATCCGCTTGTCACCAGTGCTGCGGAGGAGTTTACCGCAACCGAGCGGATACCCTTTATGATGATGGAGCACTACAATCCAAATGCCGAGCTACAAAAGGCAGGTCATGCCTCGCTGGTCGAAACACAGACCGGGGAGTGGTATCTGGCGCATCTTTGCGGGCGACCGATTATGCCGCAGCAGCGATGTGTTTTAGGAAGAGAAACCGCACTGCAAAAGGTGGAGTGGACAGACGATGGCTGGCTGCGCAAGGCAGATGGCAACCCTCTTGCGATGGCACAGGTGCCCGCACCTGCCCTTGAGCCGCATCCGTTTCCGGAGGAGAATCCGCTGTGCGATTTTGACGACGAGACCCTGAATCTGAATTTTAGTACTCCGCGTAACGAGATTACTCAAGACTGGGCGGACCTTGTGTCGCACAAAGGCTATTTAAGGCTGCGCGGCAGAGAATCGCTCACAAGCTGCTACGATGTAAGCCTGCTCGCACGCCGCTTAACATCATTTCACGCACAGGCGACAACGCTCCTCGAGTATCAACCAGAGCATTACCACCATCTCGCGGGCATTACCTGCTACTACGACTGTGAAAGCCACTACTGCGCTTACAAAACCTATGACGAGGAAGAAAAGCAGCAGATTCTTTCCGTGTATGGCTTTATCGGCGGTATGATGAACAGCTACGATGTTTCGGTACCTGTTCCTGAGGATGCGCCGGTATGGCTGCGAGCCGTAATCAACGTAGGGGAGCTTGTATTTTACTACAGTCTGGACGGAACAACCTATCATACGCTGGGTCCTGTATTCGACATGACGGCACTTTCGGACGAAGCAAGTACCTGCGGTATATTTACGGGCACGTTTGTTGGGATGTTCGCGCAGGATACCCACACAAAATGCAAATGGGCGGAGTTTGATTGGTTCAAGTATGAGGTTTTATAATCAAACCTAAAGTTGAGGGCGAAAAAAGCAATTAGCTTTTTGTAGCTGAATATCAATTAAGACAGAGAAATATTCTAGATAAAGAGAAAGAAGAATGGATATGACAGTTTCACAAAGGCTTACGAGCCTGTTTTCGTTAGAAGGAAAAACCGTCATTCTTACAGGCGCTTCGGGCGGTATCGGAGGGGTTCTTGCCAAGGGATTGGCCGAAGCGGGGGCTGAAATGCTTTTGTGCGATATCTCCGAAGACGGACTCAAAGCAAAAGAGAGCGAAATCAAAGCCGACGGCGGTAAGGCGCACGCATACCGGCTGGATATCGCAAACCTGGATGATATCTCAGCCTGCGTGTCGCAGATGATTGCCGATGTCGGGCATTTTGATGTACTGATTAACTGTGCAGGCATTAACCGACGCGAAGGGTTTTTGGACGTTACCCCCGAGACCTATGACCGAATCATGAATGTAAACCTTAAGGGGCTGTATTTTCTCTCGCAAGAGGTTGCAAAGCACATGATGAAAGCCCGCAAGGGCAACATTATCAACATGGTTTCGCACAACTCGGTTGCGATGCTGGGTGGCTGTAGCGTATACGGGGCGACCAAAAGTGCCGTAACTGCGCTGACGCGCTCAATGGCGGTGGAATGGGCTCAGTACGGTATACGCGCAAACGCCATCGCTCCCGGGCACATTATAACACCCCTCACACAGGTGACGTGGGATCACCCGGAGCGCAGCCAATACCTGCGGGAACGGATTGCAATGCGCCGACCGGGTACCCCCGAAGAGGTTCTTGGCATTACCATCATGCTAGCATCCGACTCCTCGAGCTATATGTCCGGCATGATGTACCATGTGGATGGCGGTTGTCTTGCGGGCGGCTCGCCGTGGCCGTATGATACGAACTATTGATTATTGGGTGGCAATCGCACTTCTTACGAAGAACAAGATAGGAGGCATACAATATGTTCAACAAAGAGAATATAACCGCAGTAAAACGACTTGCGGCAAATATACGCAAAGACGTTGTAAATATGATTGGCTGTAAAGGTCAGATGGGGCATCTCGGAGGGTCTTGCTCCAGCGCTGATATTGTGGCTGCGATATATGGGTATAAGATGAAGTTCGACCCGAAAAACCCGCAGTGGGAGGGTCGAGATAAGTTTATCTACAGCAAGGGACACGCCGCAATCGCTCAATACGCCGCAATGGCGGAGGTTGGGTATTTTCCGGTAGAGGAGCTTCAAACCTGCAAGGCGTTGGGCTCTCGGTTGCAGGGGCATCCCGACCGTTGCAAAACTCCCGGCATCGAGGCGGGAACCGGTTCACTTGGGCAAGGGCTTTCCATTGCAAACGGCATGGCACTCGCCATGCGTTTGGATAAGAAGGAGAACAAGGTATTCTGCATAATGGGTGACGGCGAAATGGGCGAAGGGCAGATTTGGGAAGCGGCAATGGCGGCTTCGGTTTACAAGCTCGATAACCTGTTGGCAATTGTTGACGTGAACAGGCTACAGGCGACCGGCGCAGTATCAGAACGCTTTAACACCAACCCGTTGCCCGAAAAATGGGCAACCTTTGGGTGGAATGTAATAGAGGTTGATGGGCACGATGTAGAAGCGATCCTTGGCGCGCTTGACGAGGCGGACAAGGTCAAAGGAAAACCGACTGTTGTCATTGCCCATACCATTAAAGGCAAGGGCGTTTCGTTTGCGGAAAACAATGTCGGTTTTCACAACGGAGCGCTTACCGAAGAGCAATATAACATTGCGCTGCGCGAGCTGGATGAGCAGCTTGCACAACTGAATTAAGAGAGGAGTCAACCATGAGCAAAACACAAAGCCAGCGCCTCGCTTACGGAGAAGAAATTGTCGCCATTGGGGGAGAAAACCCCAATGTGGTCGCACTGGAAGCGGACCTGGGTAAATCAACAATGTCTATCCTGTTTCAACAGGCTTACCCCGAGCGGTATTTTGAGATGGGGATCGCCGAGCAGAATATGCTTTCTACCGCTGCAGGTCTTGCCGCAAGCGGAAAGATTCCCTTCTGCAGCACATTTGCGGTATTTGCTACCGGCAGGGCATACGACCAGATCCGTCAAACAATCTCCATCGGAAAGCTTAATGTGAAAATCTGTGGATCCTCCTCCGGTCTTTCCGACTTTGGCGACGGCTCCACACATCAGACGATAGAAGATATTGCGCTTATGAGCGCTATCCCCGGCATGACGGTACTTACCCCCTGTGACGCCACCGAAACACGACAGGCGGTACGCGAGGCGGTGAAGATTGAGGGACCTGTTTATATCCGGGTTGTTCGCAACGAACTACCTGATTATGTGAGTGAGAATGAAGCCTTTGAGCTTGGTCGGCTGCGCGTTCTTCGGGATGGCACCGATGTTGCTATCTTAGCCCACGGTGCCATGGTGGCACACTCTATGGAGGCGGCGGAGCAGCTTGCTGCCCAGGGCATTAGTGCAAAGGTGGTCAACGTATCAACAATGAAGCCGTTTAACTATGAGGGTGTTGCCAAGATTGCAAGCTCGGTAAAGGCGGTTGTGACGGCGGAAGACCACAATTATATCGGCGGGCTTGCCTCCGCGGCGGCACTCGCCCTGCGCAAAACAGCCACCCCAATGGATTATGTGGCTGTCGAGGATAAGTTTGGACAGTCTGCCCACAGCGTGGAGGATCTGATGTCCCATTATGGCTTGACAGCGGAAAACATCGCAGCAAAATCGATAACACTGTTGCAGGGAGGTACTATATAAATGAAAATCGGATTTATCGGGCTTGGCATTATGGGTAAGCCCATGGCAAAGAACTTGATGAAAGCGGGTCATGAGCTGGTCGTCTTTGATGTAGTCAAAGAGAATGTGGATCATCTCGTCGCGGCGGGAGCGTCTGCGGCGAACTCCTCTAAGGCAGTAGCCGAGCAATGCCCGATTATCATAACAATGCTACCCAACTCCCCCCACGTAAAGACGGTAGTGCTTGGTGATAACGGCGTGCTTGAAGGTGCTAAGGAGGGTACTATCCTGATTGATATGTCCTCCATTGCTCCCGAGGCATCTCAGGAGATTGCAAAGGCGTGTGCACAAAAGGGCATTCGGATGATAGACGCACCGGTTTCGGGCGGTGAGCCCAAGGCTGTAGACGGTACCCTTTCGATTATGGTGGGCGGTGACAAAACCGTATTTGAAAGTGTAAAGGACGATGTTCTGCTTAAAATGGGCGCTTCTGCCGTTTATTGTGGAGAGATTGGTGCGGGCAACACCACGAAGCTTGCCAATCAAGTTGTTGTGGCATGCAACATCGCGGCCTGTGCCGAGGCATTTACCCTTGCCAAGAAGGCCGGCGTTGATCCTGAGCTCGTATTCGACGCCATTAAGGGTGGACTTGCGGGTTCTACCGTGATGAACGCAAAGCTGCCGTTGATGCTCGAGGGCAACTTTAAGCCGGGCTTTAAGATTGACCTGCATATAAAGGATTTAAACAATGCGTTGGAAACCGCGCATACGGTTGGCTCCCCCTTGCCGCTGACGGCTATCGTAATGGAGATGATGCAGATGTTGCGTGCCGACGGCAGGGGTCAAGACGATCATAGCAGCCTGGCAAACTACTACGCAAAGCTTGGCGGTACAAAAATAGGGAAATAGCCTTGTTTGTTTAAAAAGAAGGGGATAAGATGGGAAACCAGATTGTAATAAACGCCCGAAAAGAGAAGAACCAAATCGACAAAATGATCTACGGCCATTTTGCGGAGCATCTTGGCAAATGCGTTTACGAAGGGATATGGGTAGGCGAAGATTCGCCTATCCCCAATACGCGGGGAATTCGCAATGACATTGTTGCGGCGTTAAAGAAGATCAAAATCCCCTGCCTTCGTTGGCCGGGCGGTTGCTTTGCGGATGAATACCACTGGAGAGACGGCATAGGTCCAAAGGAAAGCCGCAAAGAGATGGTAAACACTCATTGGGGCAAGGTCGTGGAAAACAACCATTTCGGTACGCACGAGTTTTTTGATCTGTGCGAAATGCTTGAAACCGAACCCTATATCTGCGGAAACGTCGGTAGCGGTACCGTGCAGGAGATGCAGGAGTGGGTCGAATACATGACGTTTGACGGAAAATCTCCGCTCACCACCCTCAGAAAACAAAACGGCAGAGAAGAGCCGTGGAAGCTGAAGTACTTTGGCATAGGAAATGAAAACTGGGGCTGTGGCGGACGAATGACTGCCGAACGGTATGCGGAGGAATACAACCGCTATAATCAGTATGTTCGCGACTTGGGAGACAACACAATCTATCGCATCGCATGCGGTCCGCGTAAAGACAACTATCACTGGACCGAGGTGTTGATGCGAGAGGCCGGCATGCATATGGACGGGCTGGCGCTGCATTACTATACAAGATTGGGAGACCCCGTGAAAGAGCTTACGCTTGCAGACGGCAACAGAAGATATGTGAGTTCAGGGCTAACGGATAGAAAATCGGCGACCGATTTTAATGAGAAGGAATGGTTTGACACCATGAAAGCCGCCTTCTACACCGAAAAGTTGGTGACCGATCATTCACATATTATGGACAAGTATGACCCGGATAAGAATGTGGCACTGATCGTGGATGAATGGGGCACATGGTTTAATTGTGAACCGGGAACCAATCCCGGCTTCTTATATCAGCAAAACACCATGCGTGACGCGTTGGTAGCGGCAATGTGCCTAAACATCTTTAACAACCATTCCGACCGTGTTCGTATGAGCAACATTGCTCAGGTCATCAATGTCCTGCAGGCGCTCATCCTTACGCAGGGTGAGAAGATGGTGCTTACTCCCACTTACCACGTATACGACATGTTTCAGGTGCATCAGGATGCCATGCTGCTTGACTTTGCAATGGTTTCCGATGACTACATCTGTGACGGTGAAGAGCTGAAAAAGGTCAA
>JAEZVA010000055.1 GCA_023443315.1 Bacillota bacterium
ACCGCGAGTACGAGCTCCAGCGCCCTGCGCCCCGCCTCGCCGTCGATGGCGGGTGCGGTGCGGGTTTGTATGGCGCGCAGCACATCCGCGTACAGCGGTGTGTGCCCAAAGCCGTACACGTTGGGCGGGTCCTCCTGGAACAGTGCGCACACCTCGTTTTCGTCGTCGCGTGCGTCTGCAAACCGCCATGCCTCGATGCGGTTGACCGACTTGCCTCCCGCCTTGACGGTGCCCCGCTCGCCGAACAGGTAAAGCGTCTCCTCTAGGTTGTTCGGGAACACGGCGGTGGTGCCCTCAATCAGCCCCAACGCGCCGTTTGCAAACCGCACCAGCGCAAGCCCGAGATCCTCGCCCTCGATGTAGGGGTGCACGAGGTTTTCGGTGTAGGCGAACACCTCGGTTACGTCGTCGCCCAGCATCCAGCGCAATAGGTCGATGTTGTGGATGCACTGGTTCATCAGCGCGCCGCCGTCGAGTGCCCATTTGCCGCGCCACGGTGCCTGCTTGTAGTAGTCCTCTCCGCGGTGCCAGCGTACGTGCGCCGTACCGTACAGCATGCGGGCAAACCTCCCGTCCTCCACTGCGCGGCGTATCTTTTGTATCGATTTGTTAAAGCGGTTTTGGTGGCACACCGAAAGCACTATACCCATTTCGCGGGCGGACCCAATCATCTGGTCGGCGTCGGTCAGCGAGAGCGCCATCGGCTTTTCCACAATCACATGGCTTTTTGCCGCGATGCAGTCAAGGGCGATGCGGGCGTGACTGCCGCTTTCGGTGGCGACGGCGCACAGTGCGGGGGAGATGTCGCCGAGCATGCGCTTATGGTCGGTGTATATCGGTACGTCCCCCAGCGAGAACCGCGCGGCGAGTGACGTTGCAAGCGACGCGTCTAAGTCGCACAGGGCGGTGATGTGCAGGTTGTTCTCGATTGCCGCGGCAATGTGGTTTGGTGCGATGCGCCCGCAGCCAATCAGCGCGTAGGGCAGCTTATCACAGCAGCTCGATGTTGTCACGCGCGGTCACCTCCTTCATCGCGTTCTTCGTGTCAAACACCGCCTTTGCGTGCTCGGCTACCATATCGTAATCCACATTCGTATGCGAGGCGGTCACCATTACAAGGTCTGCGCCCTCAACAGCGGCGGGGGAAAGCTTTTTCATGCCCTTCTTCACCTTGCCCAGATAGCGGTATTCGGGCACAAACGGGTCAAAGTAGGCGACGGTCGCGCCGCTCTGCTCTAGCAGCTCGATGACGCGCAGGGCGGGGCTTTCGCGGTAATCGTCGATATTCTGCTTGTACGCAACGCCTAATATCAGGATATCCGCGCCCTTGAGTGCCTTGCCGTCGCGGTTTAGTATCTTTGCCGCCCGCTGTACGCAGTAGGACGGCATGCGGTCGTTGATCATACCCGACGCTTCAATCATCGAGGTGTGAAAGCCGTACTCCCGCGCCTTCCACGCAAGGTAGTAGGGGTCTAGGGGGATGCAGTGCCCGCCAAGCCCGGGACCGGGGTAGAACGCCTGAAAGCCGTAGGGCTTTGTTTTGGCGGCTTCTATCACCTCCCACACATTGATGTTCATCTCGTGGCAGAGCATGGCAAGCTCGTTAATCAGACCGATGTTGATGTTGCGGTAGGTGTTTTCGAGTATCTTCTCCATCTCCGCCACGGCGGGGGAGGACACCACCTGTACCTCGCTTGCGAGCACCTCGCGGTACATCTGGGCGATGCACGCCGCGGCGTCTTCCCCGATGGCACCCACCACCTTGGGGGTGTTTTTGGTTTTGTAGATTAGATTGCCGGGGTCTACCCGCTCGGGTGAGAACGCAAGGTAGAAGTCCTTGCCGCATTTCAGCCCCGATTGCTGCTCGAGTATCGGCTTTAGCAGCTCCTCGGTGGTGCCGGGGTAGGTAGTGCTTTCGAGTACCACCATCGTGCCCTTTTGTAGATGCTTTGCCACCGACACGGCACTGTCGCGCACATAGCTGATGTCGGGCTGCTGGTGCTCGTCTAGCGGTGTAGGCACGCAGATGGCGACAAACTGCACCTTCTCTACAAACGAAAAATCGTTGGTGGCGGCAAGCATGCTGTTTTCTACCAGCTGCTTTAAGTCGTCGCCCGCCACATCGCCGATGTAGTTCTGCCCGTTGTTTACCATCTTCACCTTTTCGGGCTGTACATCAAACCCGATGGTGCGAAACCCCGCCTTCGCCTTTTCTACGGCAAGGGGCAGCCCTACGTAGCCAAGCCCGACCACCCCCACCATGATACTGCGCGCCTTTATCTTTTCAATGAGCTGCTCACACTGCCTGCTTATCATACATTTCCCTGCCCTTATTATTTGTAGCGATGTTTACCGTCTGCGGCGTCTTCTTGCCGGCGCAACCCTTCGCGGGGGGTCGGGTATCGGGTTGCCTTTTATCTCGGCGACCATGTCGTTTTGTATCGAGAACCGCTTGCCGCACAGCGCACACTGGGCGCCGCCGTGCTCAAAATCGAGCTTGCCTGCACACGCGCACACGTAGCCCGTGTGTCGTGCGGGGTTACCCACCACCACGGCGTAATCGGGCACATCGCGCGTAACGACCGCGCCCGCCCCAACGAGCGCATACCGCCCGATGGTTACACCGCACAGCACCGTGGCGTTTGCCCCGATGCTCGCACCCGTGCGCACCAGTGTTTTCTTAAACTCCTCCTTGCGCTCGATGAACGCGCGGGGGTTAATTACATTCGTAAACACGCAGGAGGGACCGAGAAACACGCCGTCCTCGCACTCTACGCCGGTGTACACCGACACGTTGTTCTGCACCTTGACCCCATGCCCCAGCACCGCGCCCGACGAGATCACCACGTTCTGCCCGATGCGGCAGTTTTCGCCGATGACGGCACCCTTCATGATATGGCAGAAGTGCCAGACCACCGTATCGCGCCCGATGGAGCAGGGCGTTTCGATATAGCTTGATTCATGCGTAAAATATTCGCTCACCCGTAAAACTCCTTTATGCTGTCGGCGACCAGCCAGCGTTCAAGCTCGGTCATCTGCGCAAACAGCGGTATGGCAATGGCCTCCTTGCACAGTCTCTCCGCAACGGGGAAGTCCCCCTCGCGGTAGCCAAGCTGTGCAAGCGCGGGCTGCAGATGCAGCGGTACGGGGTAGTACACCGCGGTGGATATTCCTTTCTCGCTTAAAAACTGCCGCAGACCGTCTCTATTCTGGGCGCGCAGCACATACATATGCCACGCGTGGGCGCACGATGCCGACGGCATGGGTAGTGTAATGCCCTTAACCCCCGCAAGCGCCTGCGTGTAAAAGGATGCAATCTCGCACTTGCGTTGCAAAAAACCGTCAAGGTATTTCAGCTTTACCCGCAGAATTGCCGCCTGCACCTCATCCAGCCGCGAGTTGACCCCCACGAGATGGTTAAAGTACTTGTCCCCCGACAAAGCGTCGGGGTGGGGCGAGCCGTCGGGATGGGACGCACCGTCGATGTCTGCCGTTTTGACGGCTTGCTCTGTGAGCCTGCCCGTCTTGTCTGCCCTGCGGCGTGCGAGTAGCTGTGCGGCACGCGCACCCTGCGCACCTCCGCCGTGGGCGCGCAGCCCTTTGGCGATGTCGGCGACGCAGGCGTAGTCGGTCGTAATTATGCCGCCGTCCCCCGCGCAGCCGAGGTTCTTGGTGGGGAAGAACGAAAAGCACGCCACGTCCGCAAGCGAGCCCGCCATCCGCCCCTTGTACCACGCACCCGCCGCCTGACACGCGTCCTCTATCACAAACAGCCCCCGCCGTTTGGCGGCGACGTTAATCGCGTCCATCTCCGCACACTGCCCAAACAGGTGCACGGCAATCACCGCCTTGGTGCGCGGCGTGACCAGTGGGGCGATGCCGTCGGGGTTGAGGTTGTAGCTATCCGGCCGCACGTCGCAGAACACGGGCACCGCGCCCACCGCCGCAATCGCCTCCGCCGTAGCGAAGAAGGTGTAGGGGGTGGTTATGACCTCATCCTGCGCACCGATGCCTAAGGCGCGCAGGGCAAGGCAGAGCGCGTCGGTGCCGTTGGCAACGCCTACGGCGTGCTGTGCGCCGACGTACTGGGAAAACGCGTGCTCGAACTCACGCACATTGTCGCCAAGGATATACCGCCCGGACGCAAGCGTCTCGCACACGGCGCGTTCGCACTCGCTGCGCACCTCGGCATATTCACGGGCGGGGGACACAAGCTCTATGGGCATGGCACGGCTCCTTTGCAGCGTCGGTCACGGGGCGTGACCGACAAAAATCGGTATACCAATATCTTTAAGTAAACCGCGCCAAAATATGCAGGGGTAGGGGAAATGAGGTGAAAAAAAGAAAGCCCCCAAGGGACGGGGATAATTTAATAGTTTACTCTAAACTGGGTTTCGTACTGCCAATAAATAGCGTGGCCACACAACGGTTTAATATTTGGTAAAAAGGTAATATTACTTAAAAGGCGAGTTTCCACTGGTTGTTTGATAGAGATAGAGCGTACTACAACAAGGCATAAGCAATGGATAATTCGTTAAATATACTGTGTATAATCATTGTTGTAAGCTTAATGATGCTTTGGAGACATTGGTATCGCATGTATTTTCGCTCCTTTCTTTGCTATTTGAAATAGGGTTTATATTAAAAGGATAAAAGGAGATCATTAAATAATGAAGCGGGTTATATCTATTCTAATTACAGTTGTGATTATACTATCCTTATCTGCTTGTGACAGTTCTTCCAACGGAGAAATTAAGGAGCCGTCTAATGTTTCAACCAGTGATAACAGCTCTGAAGCACTAGCTAATGATGCTGAGGGTACACAGAACGGTAAGGTAGATGTTACTATCAATGAAACTGTTCTGGTTGACGAGGGCGGTGTGAAAATCACTGCGAATAGCTTGGAAACGGATGGGCTTTTCGGTGCAAAACTAAATTTGTTGATTGAGAACAATTCTGGCAAAGACTTGACTATCCAGTGTGTAAATTCGTCTGTTAACGGATACATGGTAGATACAATGATGTCTGTTGATATTGTAAACGGTAAAAAGGCAAATGATGCGATTACATTTATCGAATCTGACTTTGAAACCAGCGGTATTACAAGCATTGCTGATATGGATCTTGCTTTTCATATGTTCACTACTGCCGATTGGGAGACGTATCTTGACACAAAGCAGATTCAGTTGAAAACATCTATTGCTGATACGTACGAATACAAATTTGACGATAGCGGTAATGTAGCCTATGATGCCAGTGGCATTAAAGTAGTAATCAAGGGGCTGGCTGAAGATAGTTCCATATTTGGACCAAGCATTGTGGTATACCTCGAAAACAACAGCGATAAGGCTTTTACGGTTCAGACCAGAGATGTGTCTATCAATGGATTTATGGTTGATGCCATGTTTTCTTCCGATGTTATGCCAGGGAAAAAATCGGTTGATACCATAACATTCTTGAGCTCGGAACTGGAAGAAAATAAAATTACCGCTATTGAGGATGCGGAACTTAAATTTCATATTTTTGATATGAAATCTTGGGATACCATTGTAGATACTGATGTTATAAGAATGACATTCTAATTTTTTTAAACTAAAAGAGGCAGGAGCCATAACGGTTCCTGCCTCCTTTAGTATCTTGAGGAATATAATCTACATTAACTGCCCCTAGCAATACTTCGGGAACACACCATTGAATTGGGTGTTGTATAGGGGAGTGACCGACGGAAAATGGTAGACCAATATCTTTAAGTTAACCTCGCCAAAATATGCAGGGGTAGGGGGAAAACGGGTGAAAAAAGAAAGCCCCTAGGAGGTGGGATTCTCGTAAAGCAATAAGCAAACATACAGTACAAACTAAATTCGTCGTTATTTTAGTTTTCATATTGCATTTTAATTGTATATGACTATTATTAATAGATACCATTGTTTTCATAAATTACAAGGATGTGATAAATTATATGAAAAAGCCCGAAAGATTATTAGGTTTTGTGAAATATGAAGATATCGACTTTCCTTTTGAGTTTGATGAAGCAACAGGAGATTTGAAGTTGTTTCCTCCAACTAGGGAAGTGTTAAATCAGTATTCTAATATTTCAAGTTATATTAAAGAATTTAATGAACCCAAGAATCATCGATGGATAGAACTCAGTCAAATAAACGGCATTACATCTGAGCATAACAAAGTAATATTTTGTGTAAAAGAATTGCGTTCAATTTATAATGGTTTTATCAGTCTTCATGTAGTTTGGTATTTATATTATAATAACCAGTTAAATACTGATGAAATTGATGGATTAATGGTGGGGGAGTATGATATGAACTTGTTTTATCCCCCTGAATCCGCATTAACTTGTAAATCTATTTATGATAAAGAAGACAGAAGTTTTCTAGAATTATCTGTAACAGCACAAAAGCCAAAAATTGTTAATTGTGGCGAATTCGAGATAAAATCTAATGTAAAAGTAGAAGTTAATGTAGTTGCATATACAACCTCTCGTTTTTCGTCTACTCCTATAGACGTTAATAGTTATATGATTCTGAGATTTTCAGAACATACTAACCTAGAAAGGGTTGTAGAATTATACAATTGCATTGTAAATTTCTTAAAATTTGTTACCTACCGCGAAAACATAGTACTAAGTGACGTTCAGTTGTATAAGAAAACGGATAAAGGACCTGAGTATTGTGGATTATTGGTTTTCACAAAGAAAATGGATTTTGAAATAAGCGAAAAAGCTAAGAAAAAAGTAATTAACTATAAATTATTGAAAAATAAAGTGGCATCAATTTTTTCTTTGATTGCAGAAGAAAAAATTAATTTTAGACATTTGTGTAAATCTGTTCAAGACACAAACATATATCACCTCAGTCGTATTATAATGATATTGGCTGAGTTTGAGAAAGTGTATAAAGATATATATGGTACTAATGCAAACCGCTCAAAAGAATATTCTGAGGTAAAAATAGAAGCAATTGCTGTTCTCGATCAATTTAAATCCACAAAGACAGGGACACAACGTGATCACGCTAAAGAATTGGTGAAGTTTTTAAGAAGACTCGACGATAGTTATTCTGATAGAATACAATACGCTGTTTCAGATTGTAGAAGTATCATGGAACCGTTTATTATACATAATTATAAAAACATGAGTTATGAAGCTACTGTTGCTGCCATGCGCGTTCGTTTAAATGATTTAAGAAACGAAATAGCTCATAATAATATGGATATAGAATTTGAAGCTGTTCATTTAGCAGATGTTAAAATTGTGGAGCAATTAATCTACGCTATTCGTCTTAAACAAATTGGTTTGAATGATATTGACTGCAAACGCGCTATCAATTGTTTGTTTGATGAAAAGCTAGCACTATAAGCGTTGTTGCTATAATATAGCTTTTTTGTTGGTTTGATAGACTGATTCAAAATTACCAATATGTATTGCTAGGGTCTATTAGCTCGTGAACGCGGGCGGTTACTAACCGCCCCTACATCCTTAAATTGTAAATTTCTCTGTAGGGGCGACTACTAGTCGCCCGCGTGCTCATTCAAAATCATCGTCATTGTCTCAACACAAAAAGGAGCCACAACGTGGCTCCTTTTACTTGTCTCACGTACTTCTATTGTCCGTTTCCAACGGTCTGCCTGCTCGCCTACCGCTCCGTCTCCAGCGCGCCGACCATATCCTGCGGCTCGCCGTCGTGGGCGTTTTCCGCTTCTTCTTCCTCCACCTGCTTGCAGATGAAGTCGTACATCTCGCGGGCGGTCTTGCAGATCACGCCAATGCGCTCGGCGGAGATGGTGAACGGAACGTCGGTGGGGTACCGCGTTTCAATGTAGAAGCGGTTTAGGGTGGCGCTCTCATCCAGCCACTGACTGAATGCGCGGTCGTACCGCAACGCCTGACGACACAGCCAGGTCAGGTTGTGCCCGTCCACCAAGCGGTCGGATGCCACCAGCACAAACGCCTTTAGCGCCTTTTCGATGGTCTGCTGGCAGTGAAAGGCGCAGGCGTTGCGGCAGTCGCATTTCGCAAGCAGCAGCTCGGCGGCGCGCATATCCTCGCCCGCCTTTTGCAGCCAGTCCAGATGCCTGCGGCTGTCACTCGTACGGTTACGCCGTCTGCTCATAGCACCACGACCCCCGTTTCGTTGATCACACTTGCAAACGAATGGGGGGTGTTCACCAGCTCGTTCCACTCGGCGGGGGTGTAGATGACTACATCAAACGGTGTGTCAGACTCAATACCCAGATAGATGCGCTTTTCCACGGTGGTCTTGTCGTCGGTGTCTACCACCACACATAGCTTAAAGCTAAGCAGCCTGCCCGCTACGCCTGTTTTTTGGTTAAACAAAATGATGTGCTCAGGGTGTACGCCCTCTTCAATCTCACTTGCCACACGGCGTATGCTGTCAAGCAGCTCATGGTTCATGGTGTGACCCCTCCGTTTCCCCCGCTGTATGGCGGGATGGTGCTATCCGCTGGGATTTGCGATGCCGTTATAACTCGGCTATTTTACTTCGCCACCCGCTTAATGGCAGGGATAACCGCAAGCGCAAGCGCGCCGCCAAGCAGTGCGGTGACCAGCTGCGGGTACGAGAACATCATCGAAAGCTTTTCTACCACAGGGGGCTTTAGCTCAGGTACGAGTGTAAGCAGTGCGGGCACGCTCAGCCACAGGAATACGGTCTTTGCAACCGCGCCCAGCGCAACGCCCGTAATGCCAAACACGCCGTAGGGCTTTTGCCCCTTTTGCGTTGCAAGGGTAAAGAATACCCAAGTAACCAACACGATTACCACGTTGCCAAGCGCCACGGCGGGGGTAATAATCGGCTGCCCTTGTATGCCGAGCAGCAATGCCAGCACCGACGACAGCACACCAACGGCAATGCCGCTCCACAGTCCCACCACAGCGGCGGTTAAAATCAGTATCATATTCACGAGCGATCCGGTAATCAGCTGCGTGATGCTCATCGGTCCTAAAACCACCGCCCCTGCGGGGATAAGCTTGCTGCCCACAAACTGTGCAACCACAAGCAGTGCCAGCATCAAGCCGGTGCGTGCAACCCATAATGTCGTTTTGTTCTTCATATACATTCTCCTTTTGTCGGGGGCTTTATGTAGCTTTACCATGATTGCCCGGTGCAATGACGACGGGTACTCTCCTAGTATCTGCGGTTTTTTAGATATAATCACCGCAGCGGTCTTTTTTGCGCCAAGGCGTCTGCCCTACCCCTATAAATCCATCATAGTTCTTTTTATTCCCGTCTGTCAAGGTGGTTTATCACAAAAAGCTACTTTTTTAGTATATTTTTATTTTTGGGGGATTATTCGGGGCGATTTTCGGTTAGATTCTGCCATTTTGGGGACGGAGCGACGAGGGCGTCGCTCCCTACTGTAATTCTGTAAACAATCCTCTTGCACTTGTGTAAACAATCTTACTCTTGACATGATAATCGCCCTTACGACTTAATTTTATATATCGCGGAAAACCGCAGAGTTTTTTGAACAACAACCGCAAACTTACATAAGTGCCCAGAACCGAAGGTTCTCCTAACGCCAAGCTTTAGCTTGGTGATGCTTAGCTTTAGCTTGGCGATGCTTAGCTTTAGCTTGGCAATGCGTAGGGAACGATCATAACCGTTCCACCCCACCACCACCGATAAACCCCACCTGTAGGGAGCGACGCCCTCGTCGCTCCGTTTGTTACCTGTTAGACGAATTTCATGTAGAAGACGGCGACCTTCCCTAATCTTGTCGATGCGTGCAACCAGCGGGCGATTGCAATGCGAAGCAAAGCTTCGCATTGCGCGTCCGCCCGACCCCAACCGCGGTAATAATTCAAATCATTCGCGCACCCCATCACCCACCCCCTATAAACCCCAATTTTCGGTTGACATTGGAATAGCCGTGCAGTATAATATCCATAGATTTTTACAGAAAGGTGGTGAGAGGTATGAACGTAACCGTATTCTTCAGCGGCATCAGTGTGAATCAGTCCGTAAGCTGCGTACACGGCAAGGAATTTACCAATGCGATTTTATGGGGTAGGTCTGCCCTTTTGCCGGTTATCTGCGCCGGTTTTTCGGTTTTACGGGATAGCTGCGCCCTTTTGCATCGTATGAACTACCTCTTGCCGCACGCAAATCTGGTCTAACCAGTCCGATTTGCTTTTTTGTGCCGCATAGCCCGGGTATTCATACGAATACCCGGGCATTTTTGTGCCCAAACAACAAGGAGTATACATCTATGATTAAATATATCACCACCGCCCGAATGTCCTGCACTCAAAAGACAAACGGCGGCATTTTATACCTGTTACCCGATATCCTGATTAAGATATGCACACTCATCCCACTCATCTTTTTGTGGCGGGTGGTCATGGCAAGCGGCGCGGATGTGGGTATGACGACGGCACAGATGCTGTCGTACACCTACGCGTCAGTGCTGCTCTCCGACCTGATGGTTGTAAAAACCGCCGCCACCGGCTGGCTGTCCGAGGGCGTGCTTGTCAAGTTGTACGGTCGCCCCATCTCGGTAATCGGTCAGCTCGTCGCGCAAACGGTGGGCGGCTGGCTGCCCATGCTTACCCTGTTTTCTCTGCCCATGGCGGTTGCGGCACCCCTGTTCGGCGTAAGCCTTATTCCTGCCACCCCGTGGTTTTTTCCGAGCCTTGCGCTGTGCGTCAGCCTCGGCTTTGCTATTGATCTGCTGTTTGCGTGCCTGTCTATTAAGCTGCGCAACATGAGCTGGCTTATCGACCGCATCCGTGCGGCGGTTGTCGCACTTTTTTCCGGCACGGTCATCCCCATTCGGCTGCTGCCACTGGGTATTGGCGAAGCGATGAAATACCAGCCGTTTGCGTGCCTTGGTGGCGCGCCGCTTACCCTGCTTACCGGCACGGCAAACCCCTATGATGTGTTTGCCTTACAGGCGGTATGGAACCTGATTTTATGGCCTTTGGCACTGCTTATCTTCAAAAAATCACAGGAGGGGATGGTCAGCTATGGCGGGTAATTTTAGCACTAAACATTTCTTTAAGCTGTACGGCATTGCCGCCAAGCTTGACCTTGCGTGGCTTCTGCGCGACACAAAATACGCCCTTGCGGCAATTGCTGCAGATATGCTCTCGAACCTTTCTGCCGTGTCCGCCGTGTACTTAATCGCCCTGCGGTTTGGCGGCATCGGCGGCATGAGCACCGACGAGGTGCTGTTTATGCTTTCGTATTCCACACTCATTACCGGCGTGTTTATCCTGTTCGGGGCTAACAACAACATCCACATCAGCCGCATCATCGGGCGTGGGCAGCTGGAGCACATGTTTATTCAGCCCCTGTCCATAAAAACGCAGCTGTTTACCTGCGGCTTTTGCCCGTTTACGGGGGGCAGCAACTTTGTGGTGGGCTGCATCCTGCTCGTCATCGCTGTAAATCGGCTGTCCCTTACCATAACGGCGGGATGGCTGTTATTCCTAGCGGCAAACGTGGTTACCACCATGACGATTATCGTCGCCCGCTCCTACCTTGTGGCAACGGCGGCGTTCTACGCACCGACAGAGGCGGAGGAGATCTCTGCCACCGCCATTGAGGGCACCTGGCTGCTTAGCACCTTCCCCCTCTCGGGCATGCCGCGCATACTGCAATTCTCGCTAATCACCCTGCTGCCCGAGGGGCTGATGGCGTGGTTTCCGTCGCTCTGCCTGCTAGGCAAGCCGCCCATGAATCTCCCCTCCTTCTATCCGATGGCGTTTGCGCTTATTCTGGCACTCATAGCCTCTTACTTCTTTAGAAAAGGACTGAACTACTATGTCACAAAGGGATCCAACCGATACCTGCCCTACGGATTTCGCCGTTAGCGTTAGCCACACCACCAAAACCTTCTCCCAATGGCAGCGCTCAAACACCGCGGGCAGCATCATAAAGAATCTAATCAAGCCCGAAAAGCGGGTGATTACCGCCCTCGACGATGTGTCGTTTGACATCCGAGTGGGGGAGTTTGTCGCCTATGCGGGGCCCAACGGGGCGGGCAAAAGCACCACGATGAAGCTGTTGTGCGGCATGCTGCTGCCAAGCTCCGGCACACTGTCGGTGCTTGGGCTGTCGCCCCATACCCAGCGCGTACCGCTCATGCGCCATCTCGGGGTGCTGTTTGGCAACCGCACCGAGCTGTGGTGGGATCACCCCATCATCCAAAGCTTTGAGTGGAAGCGCGTGGTGTGGGATATCCCCCGACCGCTGTACGAAAAAAATCTCGCCATGGTCACCGAGCTGCTAGACATCGGCGGGCTGCTTAAAACATTCGCGCGGGAGCTGAGCCTTGGTCAGCGCATGCGCTGCGATCTTGCGATGATGCTGCTACATAGTCCGCAGGTCATCCTGCTTGACGAACCCACCCTAGGGCTTGACGTGGTGGCAAAGCGGCAGATGATCGACTTTTTAAAGACCATCAACCGCGAAAACGGCGTCACCATTCTGGTAACCAGCCACGACATGGACGACCTAGAGGAGATGGCGCAGCGCATCCTAATGGTGTCCGACGGTAAAATCGCCTTCGACGGCGGCTTTGCCGCCCTGCGCGACATCACCGGCAGCCCCACACGGGTGTCGGTCACCATGGCGGGGGGTGCGCCGCCCATCCTGCCCGCCGCCATGCTGCTGGGCAGCGAAAACGGCGTGTACGAGTACGAAACAGACCTTGCCGCGCTGCCCATCACGACCCTGCTGCGCCAATTATCCGAAACAGACGGCGTGCAGGATGTCGAGATTAAAAAAGCACCGATCGAGCAGGTCATCGCTACGCTATACCGCCGCTGGAATGCGGGCTAATTGCAGTTCAAAGCCCCGTCACCTTATCAACGCAAGGACCCCGCCGCATATTGCGGCGGGGTCCTTGCGTTGAAAGCAATTCTGCTATCTGTAGCTAATTAACTTTAATAATGTCCGAACAAAATCGAGCAAAAGCTTGCATTTATGGCTTTTACGAAGATTTTTTCGTAGACATTATAAGTTAATTAGGTATACTATCTCCGATAAACGGGTTGCGTTGGCTGCTAGGTCGTGCCTTTTTTTGTTTTGGCAGTTCATCTGCCGCTCAAGAAAAAAGACTGTTAATAATCTTTGCTTTTATTGTTTAACGGAGTCTGTATCCATGCATAAGGTTTTCCTCTTTTGCGCCTGGGGGCTGTTTTCAAACAGCGCCTAATACCTGCGCTTACTGTTTGCCACAAGTACAATTGCCCCCACAAGCACCGCGGCAAGCAACCCGATTAGAATCCATTGCTGCGTGCCGTAGCCGCTTGTTCTTGAGGAATTGGGTACGGGCGGCTGATTGCCGTTTTCGGTGTTCCTGCCACCGCCCTGCTGTACGTCGCCCTGTGCGGGATGTGCCGTGGGGGGCGTGCCGTCAGTGTCTCCTCTGCCAAACGCGCCGAACTGCATATTCCCCATGCGCCCGCCCATCTGGGTAAACAGGGTAAGCTGCTCCTCGGTAATGCCAAGGGCAAGCAGCTGTTCCTTTGCCTCGTCGGTTATTGTGCCGCCCGCCGCCTGCACAATCTCCATCGCCTTGGCAAGCGTCTCGAAATCAGGCAGGTCTGCGCCGCCGAACATCCCGGGCATTCTACCACCCTGCGCGCCTTCGGTATCGGTATCGTCTCGGTCAAAGCCGCCCTGACGCATACCCCCGCCCATCGAGCCGAGGGTACTCAGGCTAATCCCCGCCGCATCAATCAGCGCCTCGGGGTTTTGGGTCTGACCCTCTGTCGTGCTGGGCACCGTGCCGTCAAGTTGACCCTGTATGCTCTCGGCGCGGAGGTTCCCTAGCGTCTTAAACGTCTCTACCGCTGCTTGGTACTGCTCATAGGTGCAAAAGGCGGTGGGGTCGTTTTGTACATAGGTACTGATGATTGCATCTAGCTCGTCAATCTTCGCCTCAAACTTCCCGTCTGCAAAGTACTCGTCCATCAGTGCTTGCAGGTAGCTGTGGTACCGCGCAAGGTGTTCTTCATTGGCAAACAGCTGGGCTATCATCGGGCGTGCGCTCAGCTCCACCCCGCTTACCGGCGTATCGATGGGAAAGTTGATGACCGTACCCGCGTCGCCGCTCTGAAAGCCGCCCCACGCAAGGTTATAATCCCACGGCAGCATGGTAAGCTGTCCGTCCCGCTCATAGAGATAGTAGTTCTGCGCCATACTCGACGAGTAGCTGTCTAAATTCACCGACACGGTGTGTGCGGCAAGGTAGCGCAGTATCGCGTCTACGTCAAGATAGGTTTCAAGGTCTTTGCCCTCACTAAGCGCCTTTAGCGCGGTTACCACCCGCTCATAGTCGCTGTCGGTGCCCTTGCCCACTACATTATTAAAGATGGCGCTGTACGCACTCACATCGTCGCCGTTATACGCAAGCGTTCCTCCCGAGCTGTTTCCTCTGCCACCCATGCCGCCGAAGTTCATGCCGCCCATACCCCCGAAGTTCATACCCCCGCCAAAGCCCGTGTTCTGGTCGCTCTCGGGGGATTGTTCGTTCTCTCCCTCGGTGCTTGGGGGCATCTGCCCGTCCCCGGGCGGGGTTTGATTCGGTGTGCCACCGTCCGGTCTTTGCGGGGTTTGTCCATTCGGCGGGGGAGTCATATCGCCGCCACCCTCCGGCGGGGCGATTGTTCCAGCACCGCCCTCAACGGGTGGTGCTGCGCTGTCCTCAGCAGGCGGCGTTACTTCGCCGTCGGCGGATGGCGCGGCTGCGCCCTCCTGCCATGATGGTCTTCCCCCCATCTGGGGGAACGCGCCCCCTTGGATGTCAGGGTTCACGGAGAAGTTACCCCCACCGCCCATATCCATGCTCTTTACGTTGTACAGCATGCCGGAGGTGTCGCCAAACACCCGTTGCTCGTAGCTGTCGTTATACAGCTCCACGGCAAGGTACAGCCCCCAGTTTTGCCCGTTTACCGAGATGTTTGAAAAGCCAAAGCAGGGGGCGTCCACCCCCGCCTGTGCCATCAGGTCGTACGAGACGTACTCCTTCATGTAGGTGTAGTCGCCCAGCATGTTGTTCACCACTAGGCTTTGTAGACCAAAGCAGGTCTGCCCGTCGATGTACTTGTCAAACGTAATGCGAAAGCTGTAGCGGTCGCTGTTTGAGGATGCCACCTGCGCCAGACTGGAGTTCCCCTTGGGTCGGATGCCCACGTTTGTAAACTTCGTGCCGTTTACCACCACATCCGCCATAATAAACTCTTCTGCCGACGCGTTGTCCAGCATCGTTTGCCAGTCGGTCTCGTCCGCGAGGATATCTATGGTGATGACATCCTCGCCGAACACGCGGCTTACATAGTCCGGCTGTTTTTTCAGGCTGTGCACCAGCTCCCGATTGCCCGAAAGCGCCACCAGCGCAAGGCTTACCGCCAGCGCAAAGCAAACGGCGACGGCAACCAATATGTTTATCTTTTTACTTTTTATCATACGCGTGTCCTCAACTTTGCTTTTTTCGGGGCACGTCCCGGTTATGCGGTATATTCGCCATTGTAGCTTACTAGCACCGCGTTGTTCACGCCCTTTACCGCCATCAGCTCGTTAACCACCTGCGCGCTCATCTCCTTTAAGCGCACCTCCACCGTAAGCTCAATGCCGCTGTGCGAGACGGTCTTCGCCTTGACCAGATGCTTTTTGGTCTTGTCCTTAATCATCACAAGGGCGTCCTGCTCCGCCTTGTCGTCACTGAGGCTTAGCACAATGATATAGGGGGTGTCGCTACTCTTTTTGTTTACGAAAATCAGCAGCACCAAACCGATGAAGACCGAGCCGATGACAGCAAGCGGAATTAGCCCCGCACCGATGACAATGCCTGCCGAAATAGCCCAGAACAAAAACGCGATATCCAGCGGCTCCTTTACCGCGGTACGAAACCGTACAATAGACAACGCGCCCACCATGCCCAGCGACAGGATGATGTTGGAGGTTACCGCTAAAATAATCAGCGTGGTAATTAGGGTCATCGCCATTATCGACACACCGAAGCTCGCCGAATACATCACGCCCGCAAATGTCTTTTTGTACACAAAAAAGATAAACAGACCCACCGCGAACGAAAGTGCCATTGCAAGCCCGACATCCAAAAACGAAAACTCCGCCGCCTTCTCTAAAAAGCTGCTCTTAAAAATATCATTAAACGTCATAATTAAGCCATTCCTTTCTTATATCCTGCGCCGCAAAGGCGCAAAACGCCATGAAAATAGTAGTAATAAAGACCTACCCAATCCGCGCCGCCGCGTACTTAGAAAACGCCGCCGCCTGACGGCTGGATAACGTCACAATGCCCCGGATAATCTCGGGCAAAAATGCGTCGTACTTTACCTCTAAGATCATCACGCCCGGTATTGGTACCGTAATGGGGTGAGGGCTAAGAAACTGCGTCACATCCGTGCCCCTGCGAAGGTCGCTGTCGATGGTAACGCGCACGTTGCCCGCTTCATACACATACGCCTCGCGCTTGTAGTCCACCAGATTTTTGGGGCGCAGCAGCTCGCACCGCATCTTTGCGTACAGCTCCATGCACAGCGGGTCGGCGTTTTGTTTTAATATGTCTAGCTCTCCCCGCAGCAGCGCCGCGCACTGCGTAGCGGTAAGGCTAGTCGATTGCTTATAGCACAGCCCCGCGTGCTTGCTCTTTTTCTCCAGCCGGATAAACGAGGTGTCGCCGTTGTAATACCGCAGGCGGAATTTTTCCCTGTCGTTTACACCGTCAAGCTTTTCGCGCAGCGCCTTGTCGCTGTAGTTGTCAAAGTACAGGCTCATCACGCGGTAGCTGCCCCCGTTTACCGCGTTTTCATCTGGCCTTGCCACCTGTTGCAGACGGGCGCGCAGCTGCAGGTAATCTGCGTAGTTGATGCGGTGCTTTTTTTCGTGCCGTCCAGTACCGTTCATCTATAAAACCCCCTTCCGCTTTTGGTGAACAAACAACACGCCATACGGTTTCTTTTGTTCTTCACACCATTTGCTCCTTTGCGCCATTTTGTCTTGTTGCCATCATACCCGTTCAAAGTGAGCATTCGATATAAGCAATGTAAATAGAATATAAATAAACGCCAAATAAATTTCAGGAAACAGTTTTGATTTTGTCGATTGAGGATGCCCTTACGCAAAAATGCGCGCTCAAGCCATGCCGAGCGGGCATGCGTAACCGTTTAAGCCTTTTGTCCTCTGCAGTCTACTTCTACTCGTCCAGATAATAGCGCACCTTACCCTTGGTGTTCTTTTTATACTCGATTGTCTCGGTGGGGCAGGCGCAGATGCACGCCATGCAGTGGGTGCAATCGCTCCCCCACACCGGCTTGCCCTCCCGCAGCGTGATGTTGTTTAGCGGGCACAGTGCCTCGCATTTTGCGCAGGAAATGCAGGCGTCGGTGACCATAAAGCCCTTCGCGCTTACCACAAACGGGTAGAACACGCGGTTTGTTATAGCACTTTTAAATCGGTCATTCGCAGTAATTCTGCTATGCGGCAAGGGTTTTTGCTCCTTAATCGTGTGTGCGAGCGCGGTTAGCACCGGGTTTGCCCGGGCAATGATCGCATCCGCCTCCTCCTTATCGGGCGCGTGGTAGATGGCGATGTAGTTTTCGGGCATCACCACCGCAGCAAGCCCCATGAACACAAGCCCCTTTTTGTCGCATAGGCGTTTTGCGTATCGTGCTGCGTCCCCGACGCTATCGCCGCAGGTTAAAACAAAGTACGCCTTGTTGCAACCCGAAAACGCGGTGGCTTTTATTAGGCTCTCCACCACGCGGGGGATGCGCCACGCATATACGGGGCATACAAACACAAGCGGTGTATCCGAGCAAACGGGCGCCGTGTCGCCGCTACACATGCGTAAGCGCAAGTTGCGCATACGGTCGTTGAGCGACAGGACGGTGTCCCCCGTCACCGACGCAATGAGCCGCGCCGCATACCGGCTGTTGCCGGTGCCGCTGAAGTAAAGTATCATTTTGGGTGCTCCTTTCTGTTTTGGGCGGGGATATCAGGGCGATTGCAATGCTAATATTTCTATGCTCCCGTAGGAAATGGTCTTGACCGCCCCGCCCCCTACTGGGGGTGTTAATTGTACCGCCTGTTTGAGACTGGTCGGGGACGGAGCGCCTAGTAAGGCGCGAAAAGCCCTCAGGTTTTCCATAATGCCAACCAACGGTTGGCTATGCGACAAGGGCGTCGATCCCTACGGCGCAGGTTTGATACTACGCGAAAACGTTAGGTTTTTAAACGGAATTCAACAGCATATTGTTTGCCCGTCGATGACGGTTAACCACGGGCGAATACTATTCGCCCCTACGTGTGGTTATGCGCCGAAAACCACAGACTGTCAATACGGAAAACCCGTAGGTTTTCCCAATGCCAAGCTTTAGCTTGGTGATAATTCTACTACAAACTATTTATTATTCTTTGTAAATTATCAATCCAACTATTTAATAGTTTTGTATCGCTTTCTAACTGATCTGCATTTTTTTCGTAGCCTTGTAGCAGCTTCATTTGATGCTCATAAAAACACCGCCACTTTATAAACAGTTCTTTGCTATCCAAAAAGCTGCCCCACTCATTCTTATGAATCTGACCTTGTAGGACTTCAATTTGTATTTTGAAACTCTCGGCGGGCATCCCCATCTGTTTTTTAAAATCGGAAAGTATAAACTGTTTTTGGAACAGGTTTTTCTTCTGCCAATTTTGATATTGGTCTAAAAACACCTCTGCGATGCGCTGAAACAGCAACTGTAGACTGTTCAAATCAACCTGTGTTTGCGTACGGTTCGTTTTTTCCTTGCCACCGCCAATTAAACCATTTTCCATCAACACTTGATAGGACATAATCTCTTTTCCGTTATACCGTTTTGCATTTACAACCGAAACGGCATACCCCACCCCTGCAATCTCAGCATCGGTAATCAGTTCTTCAAGTGAGTTATAAAACTCTTCTGTAGCAATCCCCAATGAAGCTGCCACAATCTCAACTGCTTTGACAGCGGTATCTGTTTTAACAAACCCGGGGGCTATTGAGTATGCGATAATGCCCGTTCCGTCGATTTCTTCACACAAGGTATTGCACAACTCCACCTGCGCGGTTTTAAATATTTCATACGCCGACATATACGGAGTTGGCGCCGCAGAGGGTACAAAGACAACAACCCCACCTGTACCCCTCCTAGTTGAAATAAACTTTTGGGTTAACAGAACCGGTGCTCTCAAGTTCACAGCGTAGCTTAAATCCCAATCGGATATTAAAACCGAGTGAATCGCCCCCATCGGAACAACAGCGGCATTGTTTATTAAAACATCCAGCTGCGTGTATTTGCTCGTAATATACTCGAATAAACTATCAATCTGCTTTTCGTCTGTAATATCAATCTGATAAAACTCCGCAGAGCCATTCAGGTTTGCCTCATTAATCAGTTTTTGTGCTTGCTTTCCTCTGTCTGCATTTATTTCCGCAATGATTACCCGAGCGCCCATGTAGGCAAAAGCCCGTGAAGCCTCAATCCCGATTCCTCCGCCACCACCTGTAATCAATACGGTTTTATTTAAAAGTGCGTTCTTGTCGTACTTGTTTGTCTCTAAAATCATATAGCTTCCTCCCGGAAAGGTGTACTATTGTCATAGTCATTGCTTGCTCTTAATATATCAACAAACCAGTTGGTTTCCGGGTGGGGTGTATCGGGATTAACGGCAAGCATTTCCACATATGCCTCTATGGAAAGCCAAAACGTCATTGCCAGTGCCGTAGGATTTCCTTTGCGAATAATTCCTTGATGTTGTCCTTCTTCAATAGCAGTAATCGATTTATCTATAATTTCGTTTTGCTTTAGTTTTTCTTTTATGTGGATGGGTAAATTCTGATTGCGTTGTGCATGCTTCACCAACACAAAATACTTCGCATAATCGTGGTCTGCTTTTACTACATCAAAGATATGGCCTGCTGATTTGATAAAGTAATCCAAAGGATCGGTATGTTGAGGGAAGTATTGTCCTGTACGTCCTGCTAACGCAATGTGAATCAGTTCTTCATGTAAAAGTTCGACGGATTCAAAATAATGATATAGCAACCCAAGGCTCATTCCCGCTTCCTCTGCAATATCGTTTATTTTAGTTGCTTCATAACCTTTGCAGGCAAAAAGCTTCAGACCCGCTCGCAGAATATCTTGTCGCCGTTTTTCTTTTTGTTCCTCTCTTTTTGTCATTACACGCCTCTTTTATTAAAGTTATTTTCATTGAAATTATTTTTAATATTTTATCAGGTTTGTAACTACAAGTCAATGTGACAACCGAGATATGGACGCAAAATAATAAGGTTCCCAGCAAACGGTTGTTACCGAAAGCATGGGAACCTTTAACTTAGCCATCGTTTGTCTGGTTTCAATTCACTTGCGTAGTATCAATCCCGCCGTTTACACGTGTCGTATCAGAGCATACAGGTACCCCTTTGCCCGTTTAACAACTCAATGAATTTTGGCGATGCGTAGGGGGCTGCGTCTCCGATGTCCCGTTTTCCCGTCCATGGCGGTTAACCACGGGCGAATACTATTCGCCCCTACGGTTGACACAATTATTTACGAAAACCAAAGGTTTTCCTAACGCTAACCGTGGGTTGGCGATGCGAAGGTTGGCGATGTGATGCTGTAAAGAACGCTCTCCGACCGCGCCTTCCCCCATGGAATAATCCAAACAAACACACAACCCCCGCCCCAGTATCACCCAACCGTGAAATCCACCTCCGCAGATGTCGGCTCCTCAAAGCGCGTCAGGCATTTGTGTAACAGTCCTTCATCGATGGGGTAGGCGGATACCATACCGTTGCGGCAGGCTTCGTTACGCGCCGCAATGTTCTGCTCCCACCGCTGTGCGCTCACCTTGATATAATGCAGCTCGGTGTGTATGCCGTGCTCGGCAAACATCGCTTTTACCTCATCCCGCTCCCGCCGCGACCAGAAGCCGAAGTCCAGTATCACCGTTACACCCATTTGCACAAGCTGCCGCGCCACGGTATACAGGTACCCCTTTGCCCGCGTAAGGGCGGTTTCGTAGTCCTCCCCCATCGGCTCGGTAAACAGGGCAAGCATCAGCTCGTCGCACGATAGGCACACCGCTCCGATTTGGTGCCTGAGCACCTGCGCATAGGTGGTTTTGCCACTGCAAACCATTCCGCACAGCATAATGACCTTTGCCACAGCCCTCTCTCCTCTTTCAGTTCAGCTCGTCCAGCGTGCAGCGGTAGGCGGGGATAAACTGGGTAAGGAACACCTCCACCTCGGGCAGCGGGCATTCCTGTAGAATACGCAGGGTCGCCTCCTTGGCGGTTTTAAACTCGACGTTACCCGCGCACTCCTCCTCCATACACTTAATTAGGGCGGAAAGCTTGTCCGCTGCCTTTACAAGTGCCATCTCCTCGGCAGTCTCGTCCGGCTCAAGCAGTGCGGTGTAGTCGGGCTGCAGGTCGTCGGGCAGCATGGCAACCAGACGCCTTGCAGCGTGGTGCTCTACCTTTTTATACGCGCCGCGAATCTCATCGTTTAGGTACTTTACTGGGGTGGGCAGGTCGCCCGTAATGATCTCAGGCGCGTCGTGGTACAGCGCAAGCAGGGCAACCCGCCCGCAGTCCACCTTACCCGCAAACCGCCGATTGCGTATCACCGCCAGCGCGTGGGCGATAACTGCAACGTCCAGCGTGTGTTCGCTCAGGCTTTCGGGGCGGCTGTTGCGCATTAGCCCCCAGCGGTTGATGTATTTCATGCGCGACAGCATGGCAAAAAATCCAGTCTTCATCGGGCAATCGCTCCTTTTGCTGTGTCTTTTTTCCATTGTACCGCAACGGGCGGTGGGTTGTCTATATATAATGAGGTGGCGGGTAGCTGCCGCTTTCAAATTGGCTTTTTCTAAAACTTACTATTATATAATAGCCATAAAAAGAGACGGACGAGGTTCCTTACCCACCGCCAACCTGTGGTTGGCATTGGTATTCGCCCGCGGTGATTCGATATCGACGGGCAAACGCGACGTCGAGGACGCCGTCCCCTACGAGCAGAAATTCGCGGACGGCGGAACAATCGGAGACCGTTCTCTACGACCCACCTATGGTTGCTAATGCGAACTTGCTCGCCTTTCGCCCCTACGAAGACGATGTCACTCAATACAATGCGGGCACCCACAACAAATTTCGCCCATATTATGCCTTGTGCGACACCCCAAGCCGCAGTTTACGTTAACAAAGCGAAGCCCAATTCTAAACATTAAGTGAATTACCCGCCGCCGCACTTGTGGGGTTATATGGGATTGTGATATAATGCACGGTATAAATCATCCCGCCGCGGGGCGAAGTACCATCACGTACTATATAACATAAAATGAAACGACAGACCGGCATGGTCTTAAAAGGGAAAAGAGGATTGCTTGCCATGTGCAGCATAAAGGACGCAAAACGCATCGTGGTGAAGGTGGGAACCTCCACCATCGCATACCAAACGGGCAGGATGAACCTGCGCAAGATTGAGCGCCTGGTCAAGGTGCTGGCGGATATCAAGAACTCGGGGCGTGAGGTGGTGCTTGTTTCGTCGGGCGCCATCGGCGTTGGGGTAGGCAAGCTTGGGCTAAAGCAGAAGCCCACCGACATTCCCACTAAGCAGGCGGCTGCGGCGGTGGGTCAGTGTGAGCTGATGTATACATACGATAAGCTGTTCTCCGATTACAGCCATACGGTGGCACAGGTGCTGCTGACCAGGGATGTTATCGACGACACGGTGTTGCGCCGCAACGTCGAAAACACCTTTCGGCGGCTGTTGGAGATGTCCTGCATCCCCATTGTAAACGAGAATGATACCGTATCCACCGACGAGATTGAGTGCGGTGGAAACTTTGGCGATAACGACACCCTTTCGGCGATGGTTGCTGCGGTGTGCGGCGCGGACGCGCTGATACTGCTGACCGACATCGACGGGCTGTATACCGGCGACCCGCGCACCGATGCGGACGCGCGCCTAATCGAGCACGTGAGCGAGATTACCGACGACCTGTGCCGCCTAGCGGGCGGGGCAGGCTCTGCCATGGGCACGGGCGGTATGATTACCAAGCTGCACGCCGCCGAGATTGCGCTGGAGCAGGGCATAACGATGGCGATTATCAACGGCGGCGCCCCCGAGAGCATGTACGACCTGCTTGAGGGCAAGGCGGTAGGCACACTGTTTTCAAAATAAGCGCATAGGCTTGAGTAAAGGGATTATTTAGATAGAACCCGAAGGAGGATGGACGATGCATCGAACGGTACAGGAGACGGGCAAAGCGGCAAAGGCGGCAGCTAGAACGCTGATGACCGCGAGCACCGCGGTAAAGAATAAGGCATTGTCTGCCATTGCGCAGGCATTAACAGACCATATGCCGCAGATTCTGAGCGAGAACGCGAAGGACATCGCGGCGGGGGAGCAGGCGGGACTAACGCCGTCTTTGCTGGACCGCTTACGTCTGACTGAGCAACGGGTACAGGGTATTGCGGACGCAGTGCGCGAGGTGGTTATGCTGCCCGACCCCATCGGACGCATCGACAGCGGGTTTGTAAGTCCAGACGGGCTGCGCATACAAAAAACGCGCGTGCCGCTCGGCGTAATCGCCATCATCTACGAGGCGCGCCCCAACGTAACGGTGGACGCCGCCGTGCTGTGCTTAAAGAGCGCAAACGCCGTGATTCTGCGCGGCGGCAAAGAGGCAATTAACTCTAACCTGTGCCTCGCCTCGATTATGCGCAGTGCGATTGCGTCGGTGGGGCTTGACGTGGACTGCATTCAGATCATCGCCGACACTGCGCGGGAGACCGCCACCGAGCTGATGCGCCTAAACGGCTATGTGGATGTACTAATCCCCAGAGGAGGGGCAGGGCTAATCTCGGCGTGTGTGAAGAACGCCACTGTGCCGGTTATCGAGACGGGGGTGGGCAACTGCCATGTGTATGTGGATAGCCCCTGCGACCTTGCGATGGCAGCTAAGATTATAGATAACGCAAAGACCTCCCGCCCGTCGGTGTGCAACGCGGCAGAGACACTGTTGGTGCACGAGGCGGTGGCACAGGAGTTTTTGCCGATGGCGGATGCTTTATTACAAAAGAAAAACGTCGAGCTGCGCGGCTGCGCGCAGACCCGCATGATACTGGGCGACCACGTGCTGCCCGCGACCGACGAGGACTACGCGACCGAGTTTTTGGATTACATCCTCGCGGTCAAGGTAGTACCTTCCATTGACGCGGCAATCAAGCACATTGTACAATACACAAGTGGACACAGCGAGTGCATCGTGACCGACAGCCTCGCAAACAGCGAGCGTTTTGTAAGCGAAATTGATGCTGCTGCGGTGTATGTAAACGCATCCACGCGGTTTACCGATGGGGGCGTGTTTGGTTTGGGTGCCGAGATCGGCATCTCGACCCAGAAGCTACACACCCGTGGTCCGATGGGGCTAAACGAACTAACATCCGTGAAATATGTGATACACGGCAACGGGCAGATACGCTAGTGCGTTTTTATTACGCCCCCTGCCGCCAAAGGAGGGTTCCCAAACTTGGATAGAAAAGATAGTGGACTGTTTCAAAGCGGTCTTTCGCCCAAACAGGAGATAAAATCAGCACCCCCCGTAAAGCCGCTCGCAAGACGCAGGCGCAAGGGCAGCCGCATTGCCGCGCCAATCGGATTGACGGTAATTATTTTGTGCGTCATCGGAGTGATAACACTGGTGGTAAGCGCCATCAACCTGACCCAGTCGCTGATTAACAACGACAAGGAAAAGGCGCGGTTTGAGCGCATCCTAATTCCAGTGGTCATGTATGACCCGCCGCCCTTTGAGAGCGTCGCTACCCTCGACCAGCCCATGCTGCTGCAGACGGCGATGTGGTCGGCAATTTTGAACAACGACGACGAGAAATGGGCAAAGGACGAGTTTAACTTCTCACTAATACCCGCAAGCGAGCTGGATGTGCGCGCGGCAAACCTGTATGGTTCCGATGTGAAGCTGCAGCACCAGACGTTCGGCGATTACGAAACCACCTACCTGTACGACGAACAAAACAAGGTGTACAGCGTTCCCACCACCGCCGAGGTTGCGCTTTATACCCCGAAGGTGGACAAGATTACGAAAAACGGCGATGAGGTTGTTCTGCGGGTCGGTTATGTACCGCCGGGTAGCGTATGGGAGATTGACGAAAAGGGCAACCGCTACGAGCCCGACCCCGATAAATACATGAACTACCACCTGAAAAAGACCGAGAGCGGCTATATCATCACCGCGCTGCGCGACGTAGAAAAGATTGACAGCAGCTCGGGCACCGGCTCGGAGTATGAATACGTGGAAGAAGAGCTGATTAACTCGGGCACCTCGTCCCTTTCCGAGGAGACGTTTGGCGACGAATCGGAGCCCGAGGGAGAGACCTCCTCTGTATCCGATGAAGACGCGGCGGTCTCGGGCGAGGAGGAGGACGAGCAGGACGAAACCTCGTCCAGCGAAAGCAGTTCGGGTTCTTCCTCCAGTAGAAGCAGTTCGAGTTCTTCTTCCAGTAAAAGCAGCTCGAGTGCGTCATCGAGCGGCAGTTCAAGCGCATCATCAAGCAGTAGGGCTTCTTCGTCCTCAAGTAGAAGTTCCTCCTCTTAACGGTACACGCCAAAGCGCCGCCCTTTTTGGGGACGGCGCTTTTTGCACCTCGTCACAGACGGGGATACCCGTCCTTTGGCGGGAATAGAAATGGTTAGATTCTGGCGTTATGCCGCCCGAGGCGCAGCGTTGCAAAGGAATGGTGATATGGCAGACAAAACAAACGCGATGCGTAGGCTCGACAGCATGAAGATACCCTATGGGCAGCATTTTTATACCGACACCGGCGCGGTAAGCGGCGCGGAGGTCGCGGCTGCGCTGGGGCAAGACCCTCGGCGGGTGTTTAAAACACTGGTGACCACCGGCAAAAGTGGCGCGCACTATGTGTTTCTGGTTCCCGTCTGTGCGGAGCTCGACCTGAAAAAGGCGGCGGCGCAGGTGGGCGAAAAATCGGTGGAGATGCTAAAAAGCAAAGACCTACTGGGGCTTACCGGCTATATCCACGGCGGGTGCTCGCCCATCGGTATGAAAAAGCAGTTTGCAACCACAATCGACCAAACGGCGGCGGGGTTTGAGACAATCCTGTTCAGCGGCGGGCGAATCGGTTTTCAGATAGAGCTTGGCATCGCCGCGTTACAAATGGTGATTCCGTTTGCTCTGGCGGATATCGTGAAGTAAATTGCAGTCAAACGGGGCGTCGCAGGTTTACATAGGGTATTTTTATACGGAAAGTTTACGGGAGGGGGTTCGATATAATCGAACCCCCTCCTACTATTATGCCGTAACAGTCCGTTATAAAGACCTTTGATGTGTGTGTTTAACAAGACAAAATCAACACACTGGTTCTGTGGCAAGGGTTAGGTTGTGTTTTCTATTTGCGGGGAGAATCCTTCAAATCGTGTGGCTGGGGATGATTGGAATTGGGATACTGTCATGCTATAATAATGCAAGAGATCCGACGGCATTGCGCTTGACGGAAAAAAGGGGGCATAACAATGACAATAAACATCGGAACGTCGCGTTTGCATTATGTGATACATGGAGAGGGCTTGCCCGTGGTGCTGTTGCACGGCTCGCGGGTAGACCACCATTTGATGACGGGCTGCTTTGAGCCGATATTTGCATGTATGCACGGGTATCGGCGCATCTACCCCGATCTGCCGGGCATGGGGCAATCGGTGCCGGGGATGGAGGTAACGGACGATACCGCCATCGTGGACGTGTTGCTGCAGTTTATTGACGCGGTGGTGGGGGATAAGCCGTTCTTGCTGGTGGGCGAGTCGTTTGGCGGGCAGCTTGCGCGGGGACTGATTGAGCGGGTAAGCGACCGCATTTTGGGCGCATTGTTCTTGTGCCCGTATATTGCGGACATCCCGCAAACACCGCCCCCAAGGCAGGTGAGGATAACCGACGAGCGACTAATGGCGTCGCTGCCAATAGAGCAGAAAACGATGTTTGAAGCGGTGTCGGTGGTGCAGACACAGGACACACTGGCTGCCTTTACGGCAGACATCGGTGCGTACCTGCACCTTGCAAACAACGCGTACATCGACGCGCTGGGGCAGACGCTTACGTTTGACCTGACAAGGCGTTACCTGTTTCCGGTGTCGTTTATCACGGGGAGACAGGATCACTGGACGGGCTACGAGGGCGCGTTTGCTCTGTTGCCGTGCTACCCGAACGCAAGCTTTGCGGTGCTGGACTGCGCGGGGCACAACCTGCAGCTGGAGCAGCCAGAACCGTTTCGCGCGCTCGTTTTGGAATGGCTTGGGCGTGTAGATAATTGATTGTAAAAGGGCGGCTTTGCAATGGTAGCAAAGCCGCCCTTTTGTTGTGTTAGCTTGCCTAGAAGCAATATGGAAATAACCAGCTATATATGGTATAATGGGGGGAAACCACAAAATAAAACCAAAGAGGTGATAACAATATGACGATAACCTTTCGCAACTATGTAGGGGCAGCGAACTGTACAGGAGACTATGACAAGGTAAGAGAATTCTTTGTTACGCTTGCGGATAACTGCTTTACTTATGCCAGATGGGACTGGATGATTACCCATACCCACCTGGACCATAGTGCACTGGGGCGCATCGGTTTGTGGGAGCATGGGGATGACTTAGTGGGGATTACCCTGTTTGACACCGAACCCGGCGAAGCCTTTTGCTATACGATGCCCGGCTACGAGTGCCTAAAGGGTGAGATATTGACCTATGCGCTGGAGCATCTGCAGCGGGACGGGCGGCTGAGCGTGATGATTGACGACACCGACACGGTACTGCAATCCCTTGCTGCGAAGGCGGGATATATAGCCACCGAGTCTAAGGACAACACCTCCTGCATGGTCACCTGCGAGGCGGACTTTACCTACCACCTGCCCGAGGGGTTTTCGGTTACCAGCCTAAAGGATACATATGATGTAGAGCGATACGGCAGGGTACTGCACAACGGCTTTAACCACAAGCTAAACGGAGAAGGCGACTTTATGCTTACCCCCGAAAAAGCGAAGGCTTTTGAAAATGAGCTGGTGCGACGAAACGTTGACCTAGAGCTGAAAATTGCGGTAGTTGCCCCAAACGGGGATTTTGTCTCGTACTGCGGGATGTGGTACGAGCATAGCCTACGAACCGCGGTGGTGGAGCCGG
>JAEZVA010000080.1 GCA_023443315.1 Bacillota bacterium
TACAAAGAAGCTGTTTGACGAGATTGCGCCCAAGTACGCTGACCGCAACGGCGGCTACACGCGCATTATCAAGATAGGACCGCGCCGCGGAGATGCCGCCGAGATGGCGATCATCGAGCTGGTATAAACACCAAGTAGCACAATTTATAAAGGGAAGCATCCGGTTTGGAAGCTTCCCTTTTTGTTACCCTTTTTGGCGCGGCAGTGCACGCCCTCTGATAATTTGTAAGTGGGTGTTTCAGGGTATTTTCAGGATGATGCGATACAATAATTGCGAAAGAAGATAAACCGTTTTATAATGAAATTGCCCACACAAGTTGGGGTTATATGACACAGAGGCTAAAGATAAGGGGCTACATACGATTGCTTATGGGATAGGGGGGCGAGGGCGTTGCGTGTGCTGATAGTTGAGGATGAAAAAAGGCTTGCCGAGGCGCTCACCGAGATTATGCGGGAGCAGCACTACGTTGTAGACGCGGTTTACGACGGAGAGGATGGGCTTGCCTATGCGCTGAGCGTGCAGTATGACGTAATCGTGCTCGATGTGATGCTGCCGGGGCGAAACGGATTTGATATGGTTCGCGCGTTGCGGGCAAGCAAGGTAGCCACCCCGGTACTGCTACTAACCGCGCGGGACGAGTTGACCGACAAGGTGACAGGGCTGGACTGCGGCGCGGACGACTATATGACAAAGCCATTTGTGCCCGAGGAGCTGCTTGCAAGAATCCGCGCGCTTGCCCGCCGTCAGGGGGACGTGGTGCTTGAGGAGCTAAAATACCACGACCTGACGCTTAGTATCTCCACCCGAACGCTAGCCTGCGGGCAAAAGAGCGTGCGTTTGGGCTTTAAGGAGTTTGAGGTCTTGCACCTGCTTATGGCAAACACCGGCATCATCCTTTCCAAGGAGGATTTGATAGGTAAGGTGTGGGGTGCCGAAAGCGAGGCGGAGGACAACAACGTGGAGGCATACATCTCGTTTTTACGAAAAAAGCTGAGCTTTTTAAACGCGCGGGTACAGATTAACACCGTGCGTAAGGTGGGGTACCGACTGGATATCGACGAGGAGTGATGGGGACTGAAAAAGACGAATAGACCCGAGGGAGACGGGATGCTTGCGCGGCTGAGAAGGCAGTTTATCATCATCTGCATGTCGTTTGTCAGTGTTGTGCTGCTTATCGTGTTTGCCCTGCTGGGCGGCTCTACCTACCAGCGCCTTGTGCGCGAAAGCGAGATGGCAATGCGGCAGATTTTGTCGCGCGACATCGCGCACATGCCACCGAAGTTTGAGATTGGCGGCAGGGGTCCCGATAAACCCGCGTTTTTCACTGTGCCGGTGTTCTGCGTGACGATAGGTGCAGACGGGGTAGTGCATTCGCGTACGGGCGAATATGTGGAGGTGTCGGGCGAGCTTGTGGAGCGGGCGGTACAGCAAGCACAGGCGAGCAACAAAACCGCAGGGGTGTTGCAGGGGCTGGGGCTGCGCTTTATGACCGAGCAGACACCGAGCGGTATAAAGTATGCCTTTGCGGATCTGTCGTACGAGCGCAGTGCGATGGCAAACCTTTTGCTCACCTCCCTGCTGGTGGGGACGGTGGGGCTTAGCGCCTTTTTTTTGGCGAGCCTGTTCCTTGCAAGTTGGGCGCTGCGCCCCGTGCAAAGGGCATGGCAGCGGCAGCGGCAGTTTGTGGCAGACGCATCGCACGAGCTGAGAACACCGCTTACCGTTATCTTAGCAAACATGGGTATTCTGCTTGCGCATAAGCAGGACACGGTGGAAGAGCAGGCAAAATGGGTGGAGAACACCAAAGCAGAGGCCGACCGTATGAAGCAGCTGGTAGACGATCTACTGTTTCTTGCTAAGGCGGATGCCACAAGGCAGCCCGACGCGCATAAGGAGCTTGACCTGAGTGACACGGTGCTCAGCGCACTGCTGCCGTTTGAATCCATCGCATTTGAGGCGGGGATAACCTTAACCAGCGAGATAATGCCGTCACTCACGGTAAGCGGCAGTGAAGGCGAGCTAAAGCAGCTGGTCGCCATTTTGCTTGATAACGCGTGCAAATACGCGTGTGAAAGGGGGAGCGTTACGCTGATGCTGGAGCGAAGCGGCGACCACGCAAGGCTGTGCGTGAACAACACGGGCGAGCCGATAGACCCTGTGCACCTGCCCCGCCTGTTCGAGCGGTTCTACCGCGTGGATGAGTCGCGCTACCGAAAACACGACGGCTACGGGCTGGGGCTTTCCATCGCAAAGCAGATTGCGGATAACCACCGCGCAAAGATTACGGTGGAGAGCACAGCGGGCATGGGCACGACGGTTACCGTGACACTTGCACTAAAGCAATAGAGGTTTGAAAGGGCGGGGTGAAACACTCCGCCCTTTTTTGCGCCCGTTTTCCCGAAATCAGTTCGGGGAAACGGGTTTTTTCTTTGTGGTTTGGGTAAAACTATGCAACTTTTTACTTTTTGGGGCGGGGGATTATATGTGCCACGTAAAAAGGGTAAAGGGGATTGAGGATATGGCGAGTACGATAAAGCCGTTGTCAAAACGGGAGGAGCAGTTTTGCTGGCAGTACGCGGCGACCCAAAACGCACGGGAGGCGGCTATCCGCGCGGGGTATGGTGCGCTGTTTGCCGAACAGACCGCCGCGCGCCTGATGAAGAACGAGGCGGTGAAGGCAAGACTGACCGCGCTGAGTAGCGAGCAGGAGCAGCGGGCAAAGAGCGTGCGTGTGGGGCTTGAGCGTCTGGCGTTTGGTCCGATAGCGGACGCAGTCACGCTGCTGTGCGCGGAGGATGCCGCTTCGGTGGACATCCAGTCGTTAGATTTGTTCAGTGTCGCCGAAATAAAGCGACCCAAGGGCGGCGGGTTTGAGATAAAGTTCTTTGACCGGCTCAAGGCACTAGAACGACTTGCACTTATGGATGAAAAGACGGGAAGCGAGGGAGCGGTACCCTTTTACAGGGCGATAGAACAGGGTGTGCTAGCAATTAACGCGCAGGACGAGGGCGACAATTAGGAAAAAAACACCAAATAAACTTAAAATGTAAACAAACAAATTTAGTAAAAGCCATAAATGTAAGCTTTTGCTCGGTTTTATTCGGACATTATTGAAGTTGATTAGCTATACAAGGGAGGTGATACGATGGCGACCGAGTTTGTGCCCTTTTCTCCTAAGCAGCTGACTGCCCTTTCGTGGTGGAGCAAAAATAGCCCACATCGGCACAAGGACGCCGTCATCTGTGACGGCGCGGTGCGCAGCGGCAAAACGCTTTGTCTGTCCGTCTCGTTTGTGGCGTGGGCGTTCTACGCGCACTGCGACAAAGACTTTGCACTGTGTGGCAAGACCGTTACCTCGCTGCGCCGTAACGTGGTAACGCCGCTGCTGGGTATTTTACAGGGGCTTGGCTTTGCGTGCAGCGAGCGGGTGAGCAAAAGCTATGTGGATATTACGTATGCGGGGCGAAGCAATCGGTTTTACCTGTTTGGCGGGCGGGACGAATCGAGTGCCGCGCTGATTCAGGGCATGACCCTTGCGGGGATACTGCTTGACGAGGTGGCGCTGATGCCACGCTCGTTTGTGGAGCAGGCGCTTGCGCGGTGCTCGGTAAAGGGCTCGAAGTACTTTTTTAACTGCAACCCCGAGCACCCCCACCACTGGTTTTACACCGAGTGGATTAAAAAGGCGCGGCAAAAAAACGCGCTGCATCTGCACTTTGAGATGACCGACAACCCCTCGCTCTCGCCCGAGATCTTGGCGCGGTATCAGGCTCTGTACTCCGGTGTGTTCTACGAGCGGTTTGTAAAAGGGCGATGGGTGGTTGCCCAGGGGCTTGTTTACCCCATGTTCTCGGAGCAAGAGCATGTTTGCAGGGCAAAGGAGCAGTACGCGCGGTACGTGATATCGTGCGATTACGGCACCGTAAACCCGTCGTCGTTTGGGCTGTGGGGCTTTGATGGCACGGCATGGCACCGCTTGCGTGAGTATTACTTTGACTCGCGGCGCGAGGGCTTTCAAAAAACCGACGAGGAGCACTACGCGGCGTTAGAGGAGCTGGCGGGCGAGCTGCCCGTAGAGGCGGTGGTTGTAGACCCGTCGGCGGCTAGCTTTATCTTGACCATCCGCCGTCACGGCAGGTTTTGTGTTACCAAGGCAAAGAACGACGTTGCAAACGGCATCCGCCGCGTGAGCGAGGCACTGCGCACCAAAACGCTGTTGTTTGACCCGTGCTGCAAGGACAGCATACGTGAGTTTGCGCTGTACGCGTGGGAGCAGGACGGCGTGCGCGACCTGCCGGTGAAGGAGCATGACCACGCGATGGACGACATCCGCTACTTTGTGGCGACGGTGCTTGAAGATGAGGGCGACGGCTTTTTTGTGATGAGCGCCGACCGATAATCGGGCGGCATAAGGGGAGGTGACGGGTCTGACGGATTGCAGTAAAAATAGAAACGGAAAGGGGGAATAGCGTATGGGGCTGTTTCGCAAAAAGGGGGAACAGGCGGCAATAGCACAGACGGTGCGAGAGAGCGCATCCCCGTTTGGAAACCTCGGCGGGAACGTTTTGCTGCACACGCAGGAAAACGCGTTGTATGACGCAATACGCGAGGCGGTGCCAATTGTGGACGCCGCCATTGCAAAGATTGTTCGCTTAACCGGCTCGTTTGTGCCGGACTGTGGTAACGCGCGCGCGGACAAGGCGCTTGCCGAGCTGTTTGAGACGGTTGCCGTCGCAGGCGGCGGTGCGGGCATCGACGCGTTTGTGTGGCAGCATCTCGACTCGCTGTTGTGCTACGGCAACGCGGTGGGCGAGATGGTGCTTGACCCGCAGAAAAAACGGATTGCCCTGCTGTACAATGCACCGCTTCATAACCTTGAGATACGCCAAAGCCAAAGGACGCTTGGCAGCGAGATCTGCGTAACGCGGGGGAACAAAAGCACGCCGGTGCCGCGACCGGAGCTTGTGCTGCACACGGCGTTAAATC
>JAEZVA010000022.1 GCA_023443315.1 Bacillota bacterium
GTACAGCCGGTGCCGCCGCAGACAAGTATGTGGGAACGATACATTGTGTGTTCTTCCTCCTATTTCCTTACTTTCCCATGGTGCCGATGGTATACTCGGTAACCACGTTGCCGTTTACGATGTGGTCGTTAACCACGCGAGCCACCATTTCGGGGCTCATCTTTACATAGGTTACCTTCTCCTGCCCGGGTACAAAAACCTCAACAACAGGCTCGTACTGGCAGATGCCGATGCAGCCGGTCTGACCGACCACAATATGGCTCAGGTTGCGTTTACCAATCTCCTCGGTAAAGGCGGTAAGTACGGGGCGTGCGCCAGCGGCGATGCCGCAGGTTGCCATACCCACCACAACGCGTATGGCGTCGTGCTCGTCGGTACGGATGCCAACTTTATGCTTCATGGAATCGCGAAGAGCCGCAAGTTCCGCAAGACTTTTCATAACAGTTCCTTATCCTTTCTCTGGGGTTTATACGCGGTACGCGTAAAACCGAGCTATAAGATGTGCAAAGAGATTTATGCAAAGGGGTTTATACTACTCTATGTCTTTAACAACGTCATTCTCGGCAAAATACTCTCTAATAAACGTCATCACCTCGGGGGAGTTTATGGGAACATCCCCGAGCACCTCGCGAAACTGTCTGGTATCAAGTACAAACGAGTTTTCGCTAAGCTGTGCGCCGCGCACCGTGTGGGTGTACACAAAATCGATGTGCGTGTTGCACGAGATGAGGGTCATCATCGTTTCACACATGCTGCCCAGCGGCATACGGTCGATGTGGCTAAGCCCAAACACCGCTTTAACCGCCGTACCGATACCGGGGCGAGACTGAATGGTAACGCTTCCGCCCGTCAGCTCCGCCGCCATCTTAAACAGCGGCAGCCCCAGCCCAACCTTGCGGGTGGTGCGGGTGGTATAAAACGGGTCGAGCGCCCTTTGCGCCGTCTCCTCGCTCATGCCGCAGCCGTTGTCGGTTATGGTGATAACGAGGGTGTCGCTTTTTTCGCACTCGGTTACCCCAATCTCAATCAGCGACGCCTGTGCCTTTACAGAGTTTTGGACGATGTCCAGCACATTGAGTGAAAGCTCCTGCATAACCGCTTATTGGTCGCGGTACTTTGCGAGTATCTTGTCAACATCGTCTACTACGAGACGACCGTAAACGTCCTCGTTCACTGTGAGAACGGGTGCGAGACCGCACGCGCCGATGCAACGGCACGCATCCAGAGAAAACCTTCCGTCGGGTGTGCATTCGCCGCCCTTAATGCCAAGACGCTCAGACAAACGGTCGAAGATATCGCCCGCCCCCTTAACGTAGCACGCTGTGCCAAGGCATACCGAAATCTTATACTCGCCCTTGGGGTAAAGTGAAAACTGAGAGTAGAAGGTTACTACGCCATAAACTTCAGCCAGCGGAACGTTAAGCCCCTCGCTGATCATCTGCTGTACCTCTAAAGGAAGGTACCCGTAAATCTCCTGCGCCCCCTGCAGGACAGGCATGAGCGCACCGGGCTGCGCCTTGTGCTCGGCAATTAGCTGTAACAGCTCCGCCTCCTGCTCTTTTGTGCCGCAAAACGGCACACCGGTTGTGGACTTTGCCATGTTTTTAATTCATCCTCCTTAAGCCAAAGAATGGGGAAAAATAAACCTAAACCATTTCTACCGTCCAGCATGCGGGAAACCCCGCCCTCTGGATTCGCCAGTTGGGCAACCCGCCCAGCGGATTTGCAAAACGGTTTGCCCGCTTTGCAAACGAGAGAACAACCGGGCACAGAGGTTGCGCGAGATTGTTAAGCATTTCACAATTACAGCCGTAATTTGTTAATTATTTAACACGCGCCCGGTTCACCAACTGAAATTATAACAGAACGGCACGCAAAAATCCATACCAAAACGCGTAATATTAATGAAATTCCGCCGTTATCGTCCAAGAAAAAGCTGTTAATACAGCTATTGTCCCGACGTTTTGGAAAAATATAACTAACACTGTTTCGGTGGAGTTTAAAACACCGCTCTTTACACGTCTCGGAACGGGATGAATTCTGTTTTTCGTTGTGCACCCACCGCCTATCAAACGTTACAAAAACACACAAAAAACCTTCCGTTGTCTCGGCGCGGTATGCCTAGACGCAGAAAGGTCTTTGTTGTGTTCTGTCCCCTACGGGGGCAGCAGTTATGACTTGTCGTTTTGTTCTGCCTCGGCGATGAACGCCTGAATATCCGCAGCAAGGGCGACCGGGTCGTCGGTTATGCCGCTCGAGGGGAAATCGATCAAATGCAGGGTTTCTGCGCTGCCCGGTTTCACGTCTTCGGGCAAGGGTTCTTCAAGCCGTAGCGTGTACCAGTCAATTGGAATATCGTTCTTTTGCATCAGCTGGTGCAGCTCTGTCAGCAGGGCTGCCATGCTATGCTCGTCGCACACCTCGCTGAGCATACTTACATTCAGAGAAAGCTCCAATGGCATGGTTTTTAGACTAAGCGGCGCGTCCGGCGTAAGCAGGCGGGTGTCTCCCACTAGGTCGCCAATAATCAGTGTTGTTTTGTCGGGGTATCGTGCCTCGATGATTTCGGTGACCAGACCGTCAAACTCTTCGCTCAGCCTGCGGTAGGTGGTAAAATGGTTGGCAACCTCGTACTCATAATCATCGCTGACTTTACCGCGGCTAAACGAGACGGTAAAGCTCGTGTCAATACTGTCCGTCGCCTGTACGCGGGCATAATATGCGCTGTTTGGGAAGGTGTACTGCACCTGCGATACCTCTAAGGGTTGGTCAGGGTAGGTTTTTTCTATATACTCGTGTATCCTTATGGATGCAACGTATGCGGATACCGGGTTGCCCGTAAAGGCGTTCACCACCATGAATACAAAGCCAAAGCAGAGCAGTAAGGCAACAGCGGTAATTACGCGGGAGAGCGTTTTCTTGCTTTTTTCTGTCATTGTGTTACTTTCCTTTCATTTGCCATAGAAGCCCTTGCTGCGCTGCCGCAGCTAACGCGGTCAGCGGATGCTCGCCCAGGTTCGCAGGCTGATGATGATATGCGCAACGCCAAACACCCCTGCCGCAATACTGAGGGGCAGCGAGCGCATCCACACCGCGGCAAGCAAAAACACGGCGGAGGGAAACACCGCCATCGGCACGGGGATGCCCCAAAGGGGACTAAACAGCAGCGAGAAATCGCCGCCCCTCACCGCATAGCGAATCCACATCCCGTAATACATGGCGGCGCACAGGCACAGCAGCACGAACCACCCATCCGCGCGGGTGGAGGTAACCGCCTTACCCGAAAACAGGATTAGAATGACAAACACCGCCGCTCGCCCTAGGTTTTCGGCAATCGTCAGCGCGATATGCCCGTCGCTAAGCCCTGTCGGCATACCCACGGGCGGGATAAACACCACGAGCAGATTCGGCAGCAAAATCCCCGCACTGATGAGCAGCCCGAGCAACGAAAACTTCATGATGATACCTCTCCCCTATGCCATAAAAGTAATCTATACCTGTTCGCGTGTAAGCAGTCGCTTGTAGGTGCGGTCTATGGCAAGCGCGCCCAGTGGCGCGGTTATTACAATGGCAAGCACCGCCACGGTCAGCACAGTCTGCCCGCACGCAAGCCCCATGGTCAGGGGAATGGCGCCGATTGCAGCCTGAACCGTCGCCTTGGGCAGGTATGCGAGCATGCAGAACACGCGTTCCTTCCACACAAGGCGTGTTTTTACCACACAAACCAGTACCCCCAGCATGCGCAGCACCAGTGCGCCCACAATTACTAGCGCAGCAGCACCCCCTGCCGCCGCCGCGTAGCGGATGTCCACCGTGGCACCCACCAGCACAAACAGGATGATCTCGGCGCCGACCCACAGCTTGGAAAACTTGGCGGACAGTCGCTTTGCCACCGCGGGCGTTTGTTGCAGTACGGCAGCGCCCGCCGCCATTACCGCAAGCAGCCCCGAAAACGCCACCACCTCGGCGACGGCATGCTCAAGGGCTATGAGCAAAAACGAGACGCTGAGCAGGATAACCACCTTGACCGAGTCGCGCATATGCAATTCGGCAAACAGCCTTGACAGCACAAACCCGCAGATTATACCGCCCGCAAGCCCGAGCACGATAGAGATGGGGATGCTTGCTAACTGCCCAAGAGACACCGCCTGCCCCTGCTCGAGCTGAACAAACGACGCAAACAGCACGATAACAAAGATGTCGTCCACCGATGCACCCGCAAGGATGAGCTGGGGGATGCTGCGCGCCGTGCCGTAGCCCTCCTCCATTAATCGGAGCATGCGCGGCACAATGACGGCGGGCGAAACCGCCGCAACCACCGCGCCCATGACCGCCGCCTCCGTGTACGAAACCCCGAGCAACGGCGGCGCAAGCAGCACGATGCCCGCAATCTCAAAGCAGGCGGGCACAAAGCACATCAGCAGTGCCGGACGCCCCACCTTTTTCAGGTCGTCCAGGTCAAGCGACAGCCCTGCGCGGGTCAGGATGATAATCAGTGCAAGCTGCCGCAGGTCGGGCGAAATCATCAGGATGGAATCGTCCAGAAGGTTTAGCGCATATGGTCCGAGTATGACGCCCGTTACAATCATACCCACCAACGACGGAAGCCGCAGCTTGTCAAACAGCGAGCCCAGAACCATCCCGCACAGCAGTATCAGCGCAAGACTTGTTAACACGGTGCAAAACCCCTTTATTCGCAGAGTACAACAAAAAGCTGATGAATCCTGCGATTAAAATCACAGAAGTCATCAGCTTTAACAGGTGGTGTTATAAAAACGGCTAAAGCAGTTTAGGTGTTCGCGCTTGTCGCGTCACCAAGGGAGAACCTCATTCCCTATGGGTGATACTATCACGCAAACTGCCCGTTGTCAACCACAAAAAGGATGAATTACTTCATTGCCTCTTCAATGGCAACCGCAACCGCAACGGATGCGCCTACCATTGGGTTGTTGCCCATGCCGAGGAAGCCCATCATCTCTACGTGCGCGGGTACCGACGAAGAGCCGGCAAACTGCGCGTCAGAGTGCATGCGTCCCATCGTGTCGGTCATGCCGTACGAAGCGGGACCTGCCGCCATGTTGTCGGGGTGCAGGGTTCTGCCCGTGCCGCCGCCCGAGGCTACCGAGAAGTACTTCTTGTTCTGCTCCATGCACTCCTTCTTGTAGGTGCCCGCAACGGGATGCTGGAAACGGGTGGGGTTGGTGGAGTTACCGGTAATCGAAACGTCCACGCCCTCGTGGTGCATAATCGCTACGCCCTCGCGCACATCGTCAGCGCCAAAGCAACGCACGTTTGCACGCTCGCCCTTGGAGTAAGCGATGGTCTTAACCACGGTTACGTCGCCCGAGCCGTAGTCAAATGCGGTCTGGCAGTAGGTAAAGCCGTTGATGCGCGAGATGATCTGCGCCGCGTCCTTGCCAAGACCGTTGAGGATAACGCGCAGGGGTTCCTTGCGCACCTTGTTGGCGCTCTTTACAATACCGATTGCGCCCTCGGCAGCGGCAAACGACTCATGTCCCGCCAAAAATGCGAAGCACTTGGTCTCGTCGCGCAGCAGCATGGCGGCAAGGTTTCCGTGACCAAGACCTACCTTGCGATCCTCTGCTACCGAGCCGGGGATGCAGAATGCCTGCAGACCGATGCCGATTGCCTCGGCGGCCTCCGCAGCGGTTTTGCAACCCTTTTTGATGGCGATGGCAGCGCCTGCAACGTATGCCCAGCAAGCGTTCTCAAACGCGATGGGCTGAATCTCCTTGGTAATCGTGTAGGGGTCGATGCCGATATCCTTACAGATCTTCTCTGCTTCTTCCAGTCCTGCAATGCCGTATGTACTAAGCACGGCGTTTACTTTATCAATACGTCTCTCGTAACTTTCAAACAAAGCCATTGTTCTTACCTCCTTTTAAATTATTGATGGCGCGGGTCGATGTATTTTGCTGCCTCCGCAAAACGACCGTAACTGCTGGTGGCAGCCTTGAGCGCTTCGTTTGCGTCGGTGCCTTTTCCAACTGCAGCCATCATCTTTCCGAGGTGAACAAACTCATAGCCGATAACCATTTCTTCTTCATCCAGTGCAAGGCGGGTTACATACCCTTCTGCCATCTCCAGGTAACGAACACCCTTTGCCTTGGTGCCGTACATGGTGCCAACCTGGCTGCGCAGTCCCTTGCCAAGGTCCTCAAGACCCGCACCGATGGGCAATCCGCCCTCGGAGAACGCGGTCTGGGTTCTGCCGTACACAATCTGCAAAAACAGCTCGCGCATTGCAACGTTTATTGCGTCGCACACAAGGTCGGTGTTCAGCGCCTCAAGGAGGGTCTTGCCGGGAAGAATCTCGCTTGCCATAGCAGCAGAATGGGTCATGCCGCTGCAGCCGATGGTCTCGACAAGCGCTTCCTCAATCAAACCGTCCTTCACGTTGAGTGTCAGCTTGCACGCGCCCTGCTGGGGTGCGCACCAGCCCACACCGTGTGTCAGACCACTGATGTCCTTAATCTCCTTTGCCTGTACCCACTTGCCCTCCTGCGGAATGGGGGCGGGACCGTGATATGCGCCCTTGGCCACGGGACACATCTGTTCTACTTCGCTCGAGTAAATCATCCTTTTTTCTAGCTCCTTTCTAAACGCAGAGAGTCGAGCAACTGCCTTTTTCCAAATAAAGCAATCGCCTTTGCATAAATAAAAGCCGGCGACCATGCAATGAATCTGCATTGGTCATCAGCTTCCAGACGGTTTTGGTGCATGCCGCAAAGGGCGGCATTTCCCCACGGGAGAACCTCATTCCCTCAGCAATTATCCTAGCATGACGGCGCGTAGTTTGTCAATAAAAAAACAGCCCTGCTGTTTTGCATGATATCCATCGTATCCTGAACCATTGCGTCATACCCCTGCAAAATCAAACGGGGGGATGTACTGGGTCTTTGCGGAGGAGAGCTTCTGCACAAAGCCATCCTCAATGCCGCTTGCAAACAGGTGCTCCTGCGCCTTGTCGTACTCTCTTTTTGTCACGCGGCGGGCAAGCTCAGGCACGGCAGAAAGATCGCCGCAGGGGGTGTACTGCCCCATCAGCGAAAACAGCACCCCGCCGTTTGGGAACAACCGCTTCACCGTATCGATGACCGCGATGGTGTTCTTGATATTGGCGGGCAGCACAAGATGGCGGATGATAACGCCGCTTTGCAGCATCCCATCCTCCCCCATCACACAATCGCCCGTCTGGCGGTGCATCTCTGCTATCGCACTTACGGCGTGCTCCACATAATCCCCCACGCCCGAGTAGCGCTGGGCAAGGCGGTTGTCCGCATATTTTAGGTCTGGTAGGTATATTTGTATCTTACCCTCAAGCTGCCGCAGCGACTGAACCCGCTCGTACCCGCCCGAGTTATACACCACGGGCACCGGCAGCGGCTTTTCAAGGCTCTTTGCCACCGCCTCGGTAAAATGGGTGGGGTTGACAAGGTTGATGTTGTGGGCGCCGCTTTCGACTAGTTCCTCATATATCTGGCGCAATCGCTTGATCGTGACGGGTTTACCTTTGTTACCACGACTAATCTCATGGTTTTGGCAGAACACACACCGCAGCGCACAACCCGAAAAGAACACGGTACCCGAGCCGTTTTTGCCGCTCAGGCAGGGCTCCTCCCACTGGTGTAGCGCGGCGCGCGCCAAAACAGGCTGCTGTGCCATGCCGCACACGCCGAGTGATACCGAGTCGTCCGTTCTATCCGCACCACAGCGGCGGGGACAGACCTCGCAGCCACTCACAACTCGTTCAGGGGCGAAAAGTCGCAGTCCTTGCCCGTCAGCTCCTTGATAAACAGCCCTCTTGCATATCCACGATCCTTATTGGTGCAGTGTATGTAATACCCGTTTTTATAGTAAAAGTGCACGAGCTTTTCAACCTTTGCCGGGCTGTGCAGCGCAAGCGTGTCCACGTTCTGGGCGCGGCACTGCTGTTCCACCTCGGTTAACAGCTGCGTGCCCGCTCCCGAACGCTGTTCGGAAGGCAGCACACACAGGCGGCTGACATACGCAAGCGTTGCATCGCCGCTTTGTACAATACGGTACCGCACGGTACCAATGACACTGCCGTTCTTGGTGCACACCAGCACGGTCATGCGGTCCATGTCGCGCAGAATATCGCTGCTGCTTTCTTTGAGCGCGGCAATGCCGCCGGGCGCATGCATCGTCTTATCGGCTTCGGCGTATGCCTGCAATATCAGGTGGTATATCTTTGGTGCGTCGAATGGGGTAGCTTTTTTAATAAACGTTAGGCTCACTTGTGCTTCATCCTCATTTAATCAATTATGCATCTGGCAGAAACAGTGATTTTTGTAAATATTGCACTTCTGCCGGGTATGTTATTTGTTTACAATGATAATTATAGCACAATACATCCATAAAAACGAGTGAATCGGGGCGAAAAACGACGAAAAAATATCGTGTTGCCCTCCCCAGTCTGTCACGATAGCCTCCCTATTCAAAACCGGTATTAGCACGTCATTTTTGTCCATATAATAGGTATAGCTAGTTCGCCTCAAAAAAGCGTTTCGGTGCGCGGGTAGCTTTGGCGGGGCAAAGCAGATACCAACCATAACTTCGTGTTGGTTTTAAGTGGGTGGGTGGGTGACGATTGAAGATACATAAGCGTTCTGTCTTTTATGCCTCTGCAATGTTTGCGCTGTGCTCGGTGGGACTGCAGCTGATGGGCTTTTTGTACCGCATTGGTTTGTCGCGGCTCATCGGCGCACAAGGCATGGGGGTGTTCGGGCTTGTTATGCCGGTTTATTCGGTGGTGCAATCGTTTGCCCTTTCGGGGCTTGTGCTGGGGGTTACCCGCCGCTCTGCGCGGTACGAGGCACTGGGGCAGACGGGCTGTGTTCGCGCAACCCTGCGGTACAGTATACTCTGCTACATAACCTTGTTTGCCGTTGCGGCACTACCCGTATTATTGTTTCGCGAAACCCTGTCCGTGCATGTGCTCGGAGACGCAAGAACCCAAGCGGCACTTTTGATTCTTCTGCCCTACATGCTTCTTACGGGCATAGAGAACCTGTTAAAGGCACACTTTCAGGGGGTTCGCTTCATCCTGCCGCCCATCATCAGCGAGCTTAGCGAGCAGGCTCTTCGCATTGCGGCGGTAATTGCGTTGTTATTCCTGTTTCCCGGGGCAAGCCCTGGGGTAAGCGCCGCGCTGATTTTAATCGGCATGGTCATCAGCGAGCTGTTAAGCGTCGGGCTGCTTGGCGGCTGGTACGGCGCGCGGAAGAAAGCGGCACACACCGCAAAAACACCGCTAAAGTCCGAATGCAGCGGGGTCCTACGGGGGCTTATCCGCACCGCGGTGCCCGTCTCGGCGGCAGGGGTGTTCACCAACCTGCTTGCCAGTGCCACCACGGTCATCCTCCCACGCAGGCTGATGCTTTCGGGGCTTGCGCAGGGGGAGGCGCTCTCGGCGTTTGGCGTAATGACGGGCATGACCCTGCCCCTTGTGATGATGCCCGCCGCGCTGATCTTTCCAATGGTGTCGGTGCTGGTGCCAAAGCTTTCGCAGGCGTGCGCCGTAGGCGACAACGCAGACGTGCGCCGCAAAGCAGCAAAAGGGCTACACACCACCGGCATCATTGCGTTTGGCGCACTCGCACTGCTTATTTCGTGCGGCAGTACCATTGCGCGGCTACTGTACGGGCAGCAATCGGCGGGCGACTTCATGCTGCCCCTTGCGTTTGCCGCATTCTTTACCTTCTACCAGATTATCACCGGCGCCATCCTAAACGGCATCGGGCGGCATAAGCTCTCGTCGGTTTCTATTGTGCTGTCCTCGGTTATCCATCTGGGGTTTACGTGGTTTTTCTGCGCGCTGCCCGGCGTGGGGATGTTCGGCTACGTTGCGGGCGACCTTGTCAGCGCACTATTCGGGGCGGGGCTCAATCTGTATTTCATCATGCGGTACACCAAGCTATCGCTACGGGTTCACAACTGGGCGGTTCGCCCCCTGTTGTCGTGCCTATGCGCACTGTTTGGCACCTATCTGTTTATTCGGATGTCTGTCTCGCTGCCCGAGCTACCGCAAACCATTTTGGCGGTTGTTGTGTGCGTATTGTTGTATCTTGTCACGCTGTGGTTTCAGGGGGTAAGCCTGCTTGGGTACCTCAAACGGCTGCGCACCGACCCCGCGCCCGAACAGTGGACGACGACCCGCCTGCACTGACTGCCCACCCTTCACAAAAAGGTAGCAATAATTTAACATATAGGCTACAGTTCAGAAACAAGTTTTTCTCGATCGCTTTGATACAACTACACCCTGACAGAACCGCATACCAATGCGGTTCCGTTGACATAACGCTCAAATTATCTGGCATAATTGTAATTTATGCACAAACATTTTGGGTGGTTTGTTATAAAAAATACTGTCTAAAGTGGAAAAAGCTCAGTACTATTTGAGATTGTCGCTGCCCAGACGTTGCGCTATAATAGGGGACGGTTTGAAGCCCGATGCGCATGCAATTGTTGCGCCATTCGAGCTGCAACCAAGTGGTATTCTCGCACAGATTGTGCACACCCGTGTAACTAGACACGGGGGAAAAGGAAAGGTAGGAATTTAAAATGAAGAAGAACATGATCAAGGCTATGACCCTTTGCGCCGTTGTAATGGCATCTGCTATGGTATTTGCTGCTTGCGGCGATACCAAGCCCGCGTCTTCCGCTCCTGTTTCGAGCGAAGTTGTAAGCGAGGTCTCGAGCGAGGATGTTGCTTCCGAAGACGTTGCATCTGAGGATGTTGCTTCTGAGGACATTGCATCTGAGGACGTTGCTTCTGAAGATGCTGCATCTGACGAGGCTGCTTCCGACGACGCTGCTTCCAGCGAAGCTGCTTCTGACGAGGCTGTTTCTAGCGAAGCTGCTTCTAAGTAATTAACCTAATAGGCGGCTATGCCGCTTAGCACACCGACAAGCCGATCGGGAGTCGCCCTGCTATGGGGCGGCTCCCGTCGCATGTATAGCTAATAAACTTATAATGTCTACGAAAAAATCTTCATAAAAGCCATAAACGCAAGCTTTTGCTCGATTTTATTCGGACATTATTGAAGTTTATTAGCTATAATACGAAACGTCGTTAGAAGTGGTAATCAACGTTCTTGGCAAAACAACATATAGCAAAGCCTTCTCCCGATTTACTTGTACATATCCTAAACAAAGATAAGTATTACGCGGGTTTTTACCCTCAAAGGCAGTAAAAACGTGTTTGGGGTACACCAAATGATTGAACGCTTATCCCACAACGCCAATTATAGGCAAATATTATCAGGCATTTGCCTGCTGTTGTATTGAATTTTGTTTTTCTTCATCCTATAATAGAATTTGAGCGGTCTTTTGCCAATGACATTCACAGCCGCTTGTTTGCCATCACACGCAGGGAGGCTATTTTTTTGATTTTTGCAAACCTGTTGTTTATCTATCTGTTTTTGCCGCTGAACATTTTACTGTACTTTATCTTTAAAAACAAAGGCTACCGCAACTTTGTGCTGGTGGCTTTTTCGCTTATCTTCTATGCCTGGGGCGAGCCGGTCATGGTGTGGATCTTGCTTGCAAGCGTCATGCTAAACTACGCCCTTACCCTGTTAATGGAGCAGTACCGCGGTACGATAGGGGCTAAGATTGTGCTTGCAATCGGCGTCGCGGCTGACCTTGGGGTGCTGTGTGTCTTTAAGTACAGCGGCTTTTTGGTGCAGAACTTCAACGACCTTTTCTCTGTCACACTGCCGGTACCAAGCATCGTGCTGCCCATTGGCATCTCGTTTTACACCTTTCAGATCCTCACCTACATGGTGGATGTATACCGCGGGGAGGTTCCCGCCCAGCGTTCGCCGCTTAAGCTTTTGATGTACATCTCGATGTACCACCAGCTGGTTGCGGGACCGATTGTGCGTTACAGCCACATCGCGGATGAGATTGAAAACCGCACCATCTCCCCCGCCGAGGTGAGCCGCGGCATTACCCGCTTTATCATCGGTCTAAGCAAAAAGGTACTGATTGCAAACGCCGCGGGTGCGCTGAGCACAAGCTATCTCGACGGCGATCTGTCCGCCTTGTCGGTTGCGGGTGCGTGGTTTGGGCTTTTGATGTTTACGCTACAGATCTACTTTGACTTTTCCGGCTACTCGGATATGGCGATTGGCCTCGGTCTCATCTTCGGCTTTCACTACCATGAGAACTTTGACTACCCGTATATCTCCACCTCCGCCACCGAGTTTTGGCGCAGGTGGCACATCTCGCTGGGCAGCTTTTTTCGCGACTATGTGTACATCCCACTTGGCGGTAACCGTAAGCGGCAGTACCTTAACCTAGCCATTGTGTGGCTGTTAACCGGGCTGTGGCACGGCGCAAGCTGGAACTTTATTTTGTGGGGGCTGTATTTTGGCGTATTGATTATGCTCGAGAAGCTGTTTTTGGGGAAGGTTCTTTCCCGCATTCCCCGCATTGTTTCGTGGCTGTACCTAATACTTGCCGTGGTTGTGGGCTGGGCACTGTTCTACTTTACCGACCTTGCCCGCCTTGGGCAGTTCTTCGGTGTGCTGTTTGGCACTGCGGGCAACCCGCTTACCGATCTGGCTCTGAGCATTAACGTATCGTCGAACATTGTGTGGATCATTATCGCTGCGGTGTGTACCCTGCCCATTGTACCGTGGGTAAAGCGGAGGCTCACCGAGCGTCTGTACGACGGTTCCCCCGTTTATACCGCGATAGACTGCGGTCAGATTGTCATCAATGTCGTGCTGCTTGCCGTGTGCACCATGCTGCTAGTAGGGCAGGGCTACAATCCGTTCTTGTACTACCGATTCTAATAATGGAAGGCTGGGAACACCGATAATGGCTTATATCAAGGTGAAAACAGAATATTTCGACAAAAAGCCGGTGCCTGACCTTCACTTTGACTGCCCGCGCCCAATAAGCCTTGCCGGCAGTGCGGGTATCGCCGTTGTGTCGGTGTTTATTGGTATTGTGGGGCTGCTTGCCCTTGTGCTGCCAAAGCCCGAAGCATCGGAGTTTGAGGGACGCGAGCTTGCCGATATGCCCACCATGACGGTGCAAACGCTACTGAGCGGCGCGTACACCGAGCAGGTGGACGCGTTTTACTCCGACACCTTCCCGTTTCGCGACCTGTTTGTAGAGCTTGCCGCCCAGTACAACGCATTAAAGGGCTTTAACGAAGACGACGTGACCCTGCACGGTACGGTGCCTGTCGTGCCTGACGAGCCGCCGTCTGCCGCCCCGCCTGTAGCTTCCTCCGAAAAACCATCGAGCGAGGCTACGAGCTCCGGCGCGCCATCCTCCTCCGAGCATCCCTCATCAAGCCAGCCTGCGTCCTCCGAACCAGCGGATGGCGCCCTCGAATCGGGCGGAGAGATGAAGGAGGGCGTGTTCATCGTCGGCGACCGCGCCATGTCCTTGTTTGGCACAGACGGAAAAGAGGGCAAGCGGTATGCGGGTGTGATAACTGGCTATCAAGAGCAGTTCGGCAGCGATGTGAAGATTTACAATCTTGTGGTGCCCACCCAGTCGGAATTTTATCTGCCGAAGAAGTACGCAAACTTTTCGCGCTCGCAAAAGGCGAACATCGATTTGATATACGACAGCCTCGGCTCCACCATTGTGCCCATCCGCAGCGCCTATGATGAGCTTAAGGCGCATACCGGCGAGTACCTGTACTTCCGTACCGACCATCACTGGACACCGCTGGCCGCCTACTACGCGTATGTGGGCTTTTGCAAGGATGCGGGGCTTACCGCCGTACCGCTGAGCAACATGACTTCCGCACGCAAGGAGAACTTCCTAGGTAGCCTATATCGCCTAACCCAAGACCCCAAGCTAAAGGCAAGCCCCGATTATATGGACTATTATATGGTACCCACCACCGTTTCGGGCGAGCTGTACAAGAAGGGTGCGCGCAACACGCCCTATAAAGCGCCCGTATACGCGGACAGTGCAAAGGGGTCAAACACCTATTCGCTGTTTTTGGGCGGCGACTGGCCGTTGTTTGTGATAAAGAGCGGCGCGGGTACGGGGCGTTCGATCGCCGTTGTCAAGGAGTCGTTCGGCAACGCATTCGCGCCCTACCTTGCCAGCCACTACGACACGGTGTATGTGGTGGATCAGCGGTACTTTGAAAAGGATTTTGACCAGTTCATCAAAGACAACGGCATCAAAGAGGTGCTGTTTATCAACAACATTTTCGCCGCAAACACCACCGTACAGATTAACTGGATTAAGAACCTGAATTACGAAAAGGCGTGGCCTACACCTTCGTCTTCCACGGCGTCCTCCTCGTCCGAGGCGCCGCCGCCCGATGAGGAGTAGCACGGCGATTAGAGTGCGTAATGGAATAGAAAGAGGGTGCGACATGCCTGTAGCTGCGCAGTACAAGGCGGACACAGAAGCGATATTGTCACACCGGCACGACAACGGCGCAGACCTTTTTACTACACCCGACAATCGCCTGATTAAGGGCGCACCGTTCTCAACCCTCGAAAGCGTCTCGATGCTTTTGGAACTAGGGTTGGAGCCGGACGACCCGCTACTGCGGGAGTGTGCCGACCTGATTTTGAGTACCTGGCGGGAGGACGGACGATTTCGATTGTCGCCGCAGGGGGCTGTTTACCCCTGCCACACCGTTCATGCCGCCGAGGTGCTGTGCCGCTTGGGGTATACCCGAGATGAGCGGCTGCAAAAGACCTTTTCGCATCTTCTGGATATCCAGCAGCCCGACGGTGGCTGGCGTTGCAACAAGTTTAGCTTTGGCAGAGGTCCCGAGACCGAGTACTCCAACCCCCTCCCGACGCTCACCGCCCTTAGCGCATTTCGCTTGGCGGGTTACCACAACACCGAACAGGCGCTTGACCGGGCGGTGGACTTCCTGCTCGCTCACTGGACGATAAAAAAACCGATTGGTCCATGCCATTATGGAATAGGCACCCTGTTTATGCAGGTGGAATACCCGTTTCGGGGCTACAACCTTTTTTCTTATGTGTATGTTTTATCCTTTTACAACCGGGCAAAGAAGGATAATCGGTTTTTAGAGGCAGTTGCTGCGCTCAAAGCCAAAACGGTAGACGGACAGATTGTTGTGGAGCGTGCCGTGCCAAAGCTTGCGTCGCTGTCGTTCTGCAAAAAGGGCAAAGCAAGCGAACTTGCCACGCGGCATTATGAAGAAAGGCTCTATAATAAAAGTTGTGGTAAGCAGCAAATAGAGCTCAAAAAGAGCAAAAAAAGAGAGCATATTTGTGGAAAAACCGATAGAATGGAATTGCTTAAGAAACCATCATCGGAGGAACACAATA
>JAEZVA010000023.1 GCA_023443315.1 Bacillota bacterium
TCGCCATGGAAAGCTTACAGCAGTTAACGCGCAACTATATTCTAACCTGCGCAGTTCTTTCGTGGATTATTGCGCAGATTATTAAAACAATACTTACCCTGATAACGACAAAGCGTTTTGAGGTGGAGCGGCTTACAGGAGCAGGGGGAATGCCCAGCGCGCACTCCGCACTTGTTTGCTCGATGACGCTTGCGGTGGCCCGAAAGGAAGGCTTTGACTCTTCGTTGTTTGCCATCGCCATCATGTTTGCTGCGGTAGTTATGTACGATGCAATGGGCGTTCGCCGTGCAGCTGGGGAGCAAGCAAAGGTGCTAAACAAGATTGTTGTTATCTTTAAGCCTCACGACAACAAAGCAGCATCTGAACCGCAGCCAAACAAGGATAAGATTCGAGCCAAGCGCGATAAAGGCAAGATATTAAAGCTGGACGATATGCAGTTTAAAAAGCTAAAGGAATACCTGGGGCACACACCGCTAGAGGTGTTGGCGGGTGCCCTGTTAGGCATAATAATTGCCATGGTTATCCCCATGCGGTGATGGTCGCAAAGTTCTTTTAAAGGAGAAACATACACACAATGGATGATTATTCGTTGCTGACTCGGCTCAACCTCCCCGGGGAGCTTAAAAAGCTTAGCGGCAAGGAACTGGATACTGTTTGTGATGAAGTTCGTGCATTATTAGTCCAAACGCTTTCTCGAACGGGCGGACACCTTGCTTCCAACCTCGGCGTGGTCGAGCTTACGGTTGCGATTCATTCCGTTTTTAATTCACCTGAAGATACCGTTTTGTTTGATGTGGGGCATCAATGCTATACCCATAAGATTCTTACCGGAAGGTTAAGTGAGTTTCACACCCTACGTCAGGAAGGCGGAATCTCCGGCTTTCCAAAGTCAAAGGAGAGTGTGCATGACGCATTTGTTGGCGGTCATGCAGGCAATGCCATCTCGGCCGCGCGCGGTATCGCTTACGCTAAAACCTTAAAAGGGGAACAGGGCAAGGTAGTTGCCGTCGTGGGCGACGGTGCGTTTACCAACGGTCTGACCTTTGAAGGGCTAAACAACAACGCGGGGCGCTCTGCGGAAAACCTGATTGTTATTCTTAACGACAACGCGATGTCTATCTCTAAGAATGTCGGGGCATTGGCCAAGCACCTTGCGAAGATTCGTTCCAGACCCAGCTATTTTGGTGCAAAGGATGTCACAAGGCGTGTGCTGAAACGAATTCCACTGGTGGGCAAGCATGCTATTCGACTAATCACAAAAACAAAAACTGCGCTCAAAGAGTCTCTGTACCACAGCAACTACTTTGAGGCTTATGGGTTTACCTACCTTGGTCCCGTGGATGGGCATGATGTTATGAGCCTTAAAAATGTGCTTGCGCGAGCAAAAAGTTTACATGAGCCTGTTTTTATTCATGTTGACACTGTAAAAGGAAAGGGCTTTACACATGCGGAGGAGAATCCGGGTGCATATCACGGCATCTCCGCTTCAGACTTACTGCATACCGAAAAAGCCGTGCAACTGCATGAGGATACATTTTCGGCATGTATCGGACGGTATCTGACCGAGCTTGGCAGTTCAGATAATCGAATCTGCACCGTTACCGCAGCGATGAAGTACGCAACGGGACTGAATTATTTTAGCAAAAGCCACCCCGAACGATTTTTTGACGTTGGCATTGCAGAGGGTCACGGCGTGACCTTTAGTGCTGGGCTTTCTTCAAAAGGACTCATTCCCGTATTTGCCGTATATTCCACCTTCCTTCAGCGTGCCTACGACATGGTATTGCATGACGCCGCGATAGAGGATACGCACATTGTACTGGCGGTGGATCGCGCCGGGCTTGTGGGGGACGACGGAGAAACGCATCAAGGGCTGTTTGATGTTTCTCTTTTATCCTCTATTCCTGGGATTACGGTTTACTCACCCTGTTCGTACCGCGAACTGTCCCTTACGATGCACGAAGCCATCTATCACACAAAAGGTGTTGTTGCCGTGCGTTACCCCCGCGGGGGCGAGGGAAATGCCGTTAGAGAGAAAGAACCTGTTTTAGATTATTTTCTTGAAAAGGCACACGATAAAGACGCGAAAACGCTTGTTGTCACCTATGGCAGGCAGTATGAACAGGTGTTGGGCGCAAAACAGCGTACCGACGTTGCGTTTGATATTCTAAAGCTTACCCGCATACACCCGATTCCCGATGAAGGCATCGTGCTTGCGATGGGTTACCCCTGCGTTTTATTTGTGGAAGAGGGGATTTTAAACGGCTCGGTTGCTGAGCATTTTCATACCCACCTTGCCCAAAAAGGTTTCTGCGGACACTTTGCCATACGTGCCGTGAACGACCGATTTGTTCCTCAGGCAAGTATTGCCTCTCAGCTCAACATGCTGGGGCTAGACGCCCAAGGCGTGGCTGAGTTTATAACGAGCGAAAGCAAGCAATGATACGCATTAACTAGATGGAGGGATTTACCCCCTCGAGATTACGATAACAGGAGAACAATTGGTGAGTGAACAAAAGCTTCGTTTGGACTCCCTGCTGGTGGAACGTGGTTTTGCGGCAAGCAGAGAGCGCGCCAAGGCACTGATTATGGCGGGCATTGTGTATATCAATGAGCAAAAGGTCACAAAGCCAGGTGAAACGGTAAATTCACAATGTGAAATTCGTGTTGCCGGCAGCGACATTAAATATGTCAGCCGCGGGGGTCTTAAGCTTGAAAAGGCGCTCCGAACCTTCCCAATCTGTCTGGAGGGCAGGGTTTGCATGGATATCGGCGCATCCACCGGCGGTTTTTCCGATTGTATGCTGCAAAACGGCGCGGCAAAGGTCTATGCGGTGGATGTGGGTTACGGTCAGCTTGCGTGGAAGCTGCGAACCGACGAGCGCGTCATTAACCTTGAGCGCACCAACATTCGTTATGTAACGCGAGAGCAGGTTCCCGATGAAATCTCGTTTGTGAGTATCGATGTGTCCTTTATCTCATTGACGCTGGTACTTCCCGTCGCACATTCTTTGCTTGAGGATGGGGGCGAAATCGTCTGCCTTGTCAAGCCGCAGTTTGAGGCGGGCAAGGGGAAGGTGGGAAAAAAGGGTGTTGTGCGTGAGCCCGAAATCCACCTTGAGGTTGTGAATAAGATTGCCGGGTTTGCGGTTCAAAACGGTTTTTTGCTATTGGGTGCTGATTACTCGCCGATTAAAGGACCAGAAGGAAACATAGAGTATCTGTTTTATTTAAAGAAATCTGACGATACGGCGTTTTCATCGGATACCAATTTGCAGGAGCTCGTAGAGCTCTCCCATCGACAGTTTAAAGAGGACTAAAGCTTGAAAGGAGCGCATATGAAGGCGTTTGTTATTCCCAATCTCAACAAGCGCAGTGGGCTATCCTGCACGCGGGACGTATGCGCGGAGCTAAGCCGCTGCGGAATCACTCCCTGTATGGAGGACTGCGCTCAAAACGAATTTGCCGATGTATGTTCCTATTTCGCACCGTTTGATCATCTTATTCAAGAATGTGATGTGGTTATTACGGTCGGCGGTGACGGTACGCTATTGCATGCGGCTAAAATGGCGGCGTTTAACAGCAAGCCCATTATCGGGGTGAACGTCGGTAGGCTGGGCTTTATGACCATGCTAGAGCCGGCAGAACTTAGTTTGCTTAACCAACTTGCGCTTGGCACATATCAAACCGAAACCCGTATGATGCTAAAGATAACAAAGGTATCGAATGACGGCACCATTCAGCAGTATCATGCCTTAAATGATGCGGTTATCTCTAAAGGTGCGTCCTCCAACATCATCGATCTCAAGCTTTTTTGCAATGACATCTTGGTCAGCAGCTATCGTGCAGACGGCATCATCTTATCTACGCCAACTGGGTCTACGGCATACAGCATGTCTGCTGGCGGACCCGTGATATCGCCCTGCATTGAGTCGATTGTTATGACGCCAATCTGCCCACACTCCCTGTTATCCAGAACGATGCTGTTTGCCCCGGACGATGTTATTAAGGTTTCAGGCTGTTACGATAACGGACATTTTAATACCGATATGAATATCGACGGCGAAATTGTGGTACCCATTCAACCTGGGGACGTGGTAACCGTCCAACGTTCTGATATCACGGCGGAGTTTATCCGTCTTGACGATAAGAGCTTTTTCAGTGTGTTTAATAAGAAGATATTACTACGCAGCTAGTGCGTGGTGCTCTGTGGCAAATTTACTGTGATGAAGGGAAGTATCGTAATGAAAACCAAACGCCACGCAAAGATTTTGGAGCTCGTCTCCGAAACCCCCATCAACACACAAGAGGAGCTGCTTGCCCTATTGCGCGAGGACGGCTATAATGTTACTCAGGCAACCGTATCGCGTGACATCAAAGAACTAAAGTTGATTAAGACCATGGGGGATAGTGGAAGTTACCAATACGCGGTTTCCGTACGCGAGAAGGATTTCGATATTCAATATAACTTTCACAATCTGTTTATTAAATCGGTTATTGGTATGGACTATGCGGGTAATATCGTATGTGTGAAGTGCTTTACTGGTATGGCAAACGCCGCGTGTGCCGCATTTGATTCCCTAGAATGGCAGGGCGTGGTGGGCACCATAGCGGGGGATGATACCATCTTCATCCTAACCCGTTCAGAGCAGATTGCTGCCGGGCTAAAAAAGGAACTGTCTAAGCAGCTGGAGTCATAGGTTATTGCTAATAATTATAAATCCATACGGCAGGTGAATACCATGCTTTCGGAACTGTGCATTGATAATATTGCGATTATTGAGGAAGCCTCTATTCGGTTTGATAAGGGGCTTAATATCTTCACGGGCGAAACGGGCGCGGGTAAGTCCATCCTGATTGATGCCATCAACGCGGTTTTGGGCGAGAGAACCTCTCGTGACCTAATTCGTACTGGGGCGTCTAAGGCAAACGTAACTGCACTGTTTACCGATATTTCGGAGGCTGTGCGTACAAAGCTAACCGAGCTTGGGTATGAGCCGGAGCAGGATGGGTCGCTGCTAATTTCCCGTGAGGTAACCACGGACGGACGGGCAAACTGCCGCATCAATTCAAAGCCTGCTACTGTGTCGATGCTGCGAGAGCTTGGCGAGCACCTTATCGATATCCATGGTCAGCACGACAGTCGTTCTCTACTTGATGCCGATAAGCACACAAGGTTTATCGACGCGTTCGGCGGGCTAGCCCCCCTACTTCGCGAGTATACCCACTGCTACATAACCCTGCAGGAGATTGAAAAGCGCTTGCACTCGATCTCTACCGATGAATCGGAGAAGGCGCGTCGCATAGATTTGCTTACCTACCAGATTAACGAGATTGAGGAAGCGGCGCTGGAGACCGGCGAAGAAGAGGCACTGATTTCCGAACGCAAACGGATTAACAACGCAACACGTATATTGGAAGCGTTAAGCACAGCCTACGAGTCGCTTTCCGGCGCAGACGGTGCCGAAGGCGCAACGGGCTTAATCGGCGAAGCAGGACGCGTCTTAACCGACATTGCCCCCGTGTGTGAGGAGGTTGCGGATACAGCCCAGCGCATCCAAGAGATTTCTATGGAGCTTTCCGAGTTCACACACGACATCGGTCTAATTCTTGACGAATTTGAGTACGACCCGCGCAATCTGGACAAGATAGAACACCGTCTTGACCTTATCTATCGTCTGAAAAAGAAATATGGCGCGAGTGTAGATGAGATTTTGGGGTATCTTGAAACTATCCGCACGGAACTTGAGGAGATTGAGCTTTCTGACGAGCTGCTGCAAAAGTTAACGGCACAAAGAGCACAAAGATTTGCCGAAGCGCAGCAAGCGGCTAGCAATCTTTCCGCACGGCGTGATGCGGCTTCTGCCGAGTTTGCGCGCAGGGTGAAGGAAGAACTGCGGTTTCTTGATATGCCAAACGTCGAGTTTACGATTTCCAATGAAAAGGGAGCACTTCGGGAGAATGGCATAGATAATATTCAGCTGAATATCTCTACAAACCCGGGCGAGCCGCCCAAGCCCATTGCGAAGATTGCGTCGGGCGGCGAGCTTTCTCGCATTATGCTTGCGATAAAAACCGTGCTTGCGGGTACCGACGACGTAGATACCATGATTTTTGACGAGATTGATACGGGTGTCAGCGGCAGAGCGGCGCAAAAGATTGGGCTGAAGCTCAAGGAGATTGCATGCGGCAGGCAGGTTATCTGTGTAACACACCTTGCGCAGATAGCTGCACTTGGCGACCATCATATGCTAATAGAGAAGAAGGTTCAGGGTGGCAAAACCTTTACCGAGGTCACTGCGCTAGAACGAGATGCCCGAAAGGCGGAGATTGCCCGCATTATGGGCGGTGATGTCATCACCGAGCTGACCCTCTCGGGCGCGGACGAGCTGCTTCGGCTGGCGGGGCACTGATACACGCATCATTCGGCGGTACATTAGATAAATAGTCTTGCCGGTCTTGACAAAATGGGGCGACTCATTTATAATTCATTCAAACAAATGCATTGATAGGGATAGTAGCATCGGTTCTTGCAGCGCAGAGAGCCTCCGGTTTGGTGTAAGGAGGCGTGTAACCCGTTGTGAATACACCCTTGAGCAGCCTTGCCGAACATTTTATTGCTAGGCAAGCGCCGGGTTCGCACGTTAAAGCGAATGGGTATGTTGGTACCCAGTAAGGTCGTATGCCGCAAGGTATGCGATAAACAGAGGTGGTACAGCGTTCATTACGCCCTCTGCAAAAAGGTTGTATTCCTTTTTGCAGAGGGCGTTTTATCGTAACTTTTTGCTTAAGCAACAGACCGTTCCACCTAAGCCAACGAAGCTATCCCACATCTGATAAATAGTATATTAAGCGGGAGGAAAAGACAGTGAGTGTATTTAACGAGCTAAAAGAACGCGGTTTGATTGCGCAGATGACGCATGAGAACGAGATTAAGGAACTACTAGAAAAAGAGAGGGTAACCTTCTATATTGGGTTTGACGCCACGGCGGACAGCCTGCACGTCGGGCATTTTCTACAGCTGATGGTCATGTCTCACATGCAGCGCGCAGGACATCGTCCGATTGCACTACTTGGCACAGGAACCACGATGGTGGGCGACCCAACCGGTAAATCGGATATGCGCAAGATGCTTACCCCCGAAGAGATTGAGCACAACGCAGAGTGCTTTCGCCGTCAGATGAGCAAGTTCATCGATTTTTCACAGGATAAAGCCATCATTGCAAAAAATGGTGATTGGTTGATGAAGCTCAATTATATCGAGTTCTTGCGTGAGATTGGCGTGCATTTCTCGGTTAACCGTATGCTGACTGCCGAGTGCTTCAAGTCGCGTCTGGAAAAAGGGCTTACCTTTATCGAGTTTAACTACATGCTCATGCAGAGCTACGATTTCTTAAAGCTCAACCGCGATTTTGACTGCAAGATGCAACTGGGCGGCGACGACCAGTGGTCGAACATCATCGGAGGGGTGGAGTTGGTTCGCCGCTGCGACGCCAAGGATGTATACGGTATGACGTTTACCCTGCTGACCACCAAGGAAGGCAAGAAGATGGGCAAGACCGAGAACGGGGCCATCTGGCTTGACCCCGAAAAAACACCCCCCTACGAGTTCTTCCAATACTGGCGCAACGTAGCCGACGGCGATGTAATCAACTGCCTGAAGATGATTACCTTTGTTTCACTCGACGAGATTCGCGAAATGGAGCATTGGCAGGGCAGTGAGCTGAATAAGGCAAAGGAACGCCTTGCCTATGAGTTAACTAAGCTTGTTCACGGCGAAGAAGAAGCACAGAAGGCGCTCAGTGCCGCACTTGCGTTGTTTGCATCGGGCGGTAACGACGAGAATATGCCTACAACGCAGCTCTCTGATGAGGACTTTGCCGACGGTGCCATCGCGGTTCTTGACCTTCTGACCAAAACCGGTCTGGCCCCCTCAAAAGGAGAGGCAAGACGCTTAGTGACGCAGGGCGGAATCGTCATCGCCGGTGAAAAGATTGCGGACATATCGGCTACCGTAAAACGCGGTGATTTTAAGGACGACGAGCTTATCATTAGAAAGGGTAAGAAGGTTTACCATAAAGCGATACTCTAATCCTAGGTATAAACTATGTATTTTGTCGTTGAAATAACGTGACATGTGTGTTATAGTATCAGCAGAAAGATTTTTTAGCAGAGTAGAAAACCGTGCGTAAAGTGCCATGAGGACGGGGAGTTGCCCATGGACGAAAAGCTTAGTCTTGCGGTACAGTTTTCGCATCCCGCTGCTACATGACGGGCATTTGTATATCTATTGCCTCCTATATGTAGCAAATCTTTACTTTTTGCTACATATAGGAGGGTTTTTTTATTGAAAGGTCTTATTAACACAGTAGTTAGCTCTGCAAAGAACCTTAAAAATGTCTCGGCAATCTCCGTGGCCGCCATGATGACGGCAGTGATTATTGTACTTAGCTTTTACACGTTCAGACCCACCGAGTTCTTAAAGATTTCGTTTGGCTTTCTCCCACTTTCAATTGTCAGTGCCCTTTATGGGCCCATCGTTGGGGGACTGGTGGGCATAGCCGCCGATCTAATCGGCTACGCAATCACTCCGGCGGGACCGTATTTTATCGGGTTTACCATCAGCGGGTTTTTGTCCGGCTTTATCTATGGTATGTTTTTATATCAAAAAGGCGGTTCGCTTGTTCGCATTGTACTGGCTAAGCTTACTATCTCACTATTTGTGCAGATTGGTCTGAATTCGGTTTGGATTAAGCTTCTGTACGGAACCCCCATTATTGCGATGCTTCCCACAAGGTTGCTTAAGAACGCTGTACTACTACCAATTGAGATTGTTCTGATGTTTGCCGTACTTAAGGGGCTTGAAAAGCTGACAAAACAGGGAAGAATTCCAATCAAATAATGTCTTGCTTTTTTGTATTCAAACAAAGCACATCCCGATTACACTCAAACGTTAAGGGGAGTGAAGCCGAATGCCCGCACATATAACACACAGCTTGTTTGGTGCTGCCGTGCTTTCTTCGGGCATATGCGAACCACTCAACGATGGTGATTCGGTTTGCGGATACGCGCTTGACCGCACCGCGTTTGAATGGGGGCTACAAGGCCCCGATCTTCTGTTTTTCGCAACACTTGCCGGCAACAAAAAACTCCCACACTGCGGCAATGTGATGCACGGTCAGGAGATTGATCGCTTATTTGTTGGGTTGCAGCAGTATGCCATCAGCGTGAAGAACACGAAGGGATACAAGGCGGTTTACTCGTATATCCTTGGTTTTTGCTGTCATTATGTGCTTGATAAGAATTGTCACCCGTTTGTTTACTACTGGCAAAACGAGGCGGAGCGAAAAAATAAAAAGCTACACTCTATTCATAATAAGCTAGAGAGTGATATAGACAGCGCAATGTGTGAGCGCAGACTAAAAAAAGACGTGCAAAAATTTAACATGACCGAAGCTGTAATGAAGGACAACTCGGTCTGTCGTCCCATCAGCAAGCTATATGCGTACTTGTTTACCGAGTTATATGGTATTCCTGTGAGCGCCGATGAGGTACTGCGGTGCTTTTTGGGAGCAAGGCGTTATTTTCGATTTATCATTGACCGGGGAGGGCTACGATATCTCGCCAAGGTAGTTGACATGGTCACCGGTAAAAAGGGCGCCGTGTACCATATGCTTCGCGTTAAAGCGTACGATATTGTAGTGATGAATGACGACCGCCGTCAGTGGGCAAACCTTAATCGCCCTGAGATGATACGAACAGAAAGCTTTGAAGAGCTGTTTAACGACTCGATAGTCGAGGCCACAGAACTGATAGGCAGGATGGCTTCTCATATTCTAAGTGAGACCCCATCGCAGGTAACCTCGGGGGATTCCTTTGACAACGGTACGACAAAACAGCAATAGTAAGCAAATAAGTTTAGCAAAAGCCGCTTGAAGCATTAAGCTTTGAGCGGTTTTTACGATATTATTTCATGTTATAAATTTAATACATCCTTAATAAATAAAAATCCGATTTTTAACCCAAAATAGTATCAGTAAGCAGGGTTGAAAAACACCCGGCTAGACTGATTTACTATGCATCTCGCACTAAATTAAACTTTAGTGCAATTATACTACATTGTCGTTGTTTCGACAGAATGGGTGACGGGTATGAAGTTAAGGGTGACAGTTATTGTACTTGCTATTATTTTATTGATATCAACAATATTTGTTCCAGACATATTACTTGCTACGATACCAGAGGTTGGCGTTACACAGTTAACCAAAACCGTCTATAATCAATACTTAAACTGCTCAGGATCAATTGAGCAGGAACAAAAGAGCGATGTAACACTCGATGTTCCTGTGGTTTTGTCACGCATCGAGGTTGAGATCGGCGATTATGTAGAAAAAGGACAGCGACTAGCGGTCGTAAACAAAGAGGCGACGCTCTCTGCCTATTCCAATCTGGATTCTGCGGCAGCGGTTTCGGCTATTATGGGTGGGAGCCTTTCTGGTATTCCGGATGAACTACTAAGCAGCTTTGTTAACTCAGGCGGCACATCCATAATAGAGTTGTATGAAAAAAACAAAAAAGCAATACAAACAATTCCCGACACCATAAAAGCGCCGGAAAGCGGTGTAGTCACCGTACTAAACGCATACGAAAATCAATTGACGAAGGCCATGATGCCCATTGTATCGATTGCCCAAACCGAACATCTGATTGCACGGGTAGCGGTATCAGAAACCAATATATCAAAGATATCACTTGATCAAAGGGTGCTATTGTCGGTCATAGCCAACGAGAGCATGGTCTACAATGGTGTCGTAACAAAGATATATCCTACGGCAAACCGTTCGCTGCTTTCTTCCGGAAGCGATGCAACGGTAGATGTCGTGATAAAGATTCTAAACCCCGATGAATCATTAAAGCCTGGGTTTACCACCAAGGCAAAGATTGTGGTAGAAGAAAGCCGCGAGGCATTTGTGCTGCCCTATGAAGTCGTTTGTCAGGATGACGACCAAAACGAGTATGTATACGTATACTCTGGCGGCAGAGCCTTTAAGCGCGTAATACGAACGGGCAACGAGCTTCTTTATGGGGTAGAGGTCATAGGCGGATTACTTGAAAAAGAGGTTATCGTAACAAACCCCGACCGAATAGAGGGTGAAGACCGCTTGGTAAGGCTTTCTGCCGAATAATATAGGAGGAATAGGGATAGCAGATGAGTGATTACCTAAAATATGCGCTCAAAAACCTGTTTTGCAATCGCTTTCGAACCATATTAACCATCATCGGTATTGCCATAGGGGTATGCTCGGTAATCATCATCGGTGCAATCTCCGACATGGGGAAATCGGCAATCAACTCCGAGATGGATTCCATCGGCATCAGCGGGCTAACGATTGAAACGGATAAGAGAATCAGCAGCGAAAAACTAAACTTTGAGGATCTTGCTGTGGTTAAAACCGCAGCAAATGTAAAAGAGGCAATCCCTGTCATGTTAGAATACACCAACGCTTACACAAAAAATCTGGTGCTAAACAGCGCGGTGTGGGGGATTGACGCAGGAGCGCGCCAAATTTTTGCGCTTGAAATCCTTCATGGCCGCTTAATCGGCAAGGCGGATGTGGGCAGCGGCGAGAACGTTTGCCTTGTAGACAAGAACTTTGCAAACCAAACCTATCGCAGAACCAATATTGTAGGCAAAACCATTCGTCTGCGGTTGGGCGGCGTCGATCAGGAATTTACCATTATCGGGGTTGTAAACTCGGGCGGCAATATGCTACAATCTATGCTGAGCAGTTATATCCCGACCTTCGTATATATTCCGTATACCGCCATGCAAAATGCTGCGGGTAGGGCATACCTTGACCAGATAGCCATACAGGCAAAGGATGGCATCAGCCTTGAGGCGGTAGGCGGCGAAGTGGTACGCCGTTTAGAACAAACCAACGGCGACGGCAAGATCTATAAAACCCAAAACATCGCACAGCAAAAGGATAAGCTTAATAACCTGCTTAATATTATCTCTTATGTATTGTCGGCGATTGCTGCCATATCACTGATTGTGGCAGGGCTTTCTATCATGACGGTAATGCTGGTATCGGTTAACGAGAGAACGCGCGAGATTGGCATAAAAAAGGCCATCGGGGCACGCAATGTGGTTATCCTCAGCGAGTTTTTGCTTGAAGCATTCTCCATCTCGTTGCTTGGCAGTCTAATTGGATGCTGCATTGGGCTGCTTTTATCATTTATCGCGTTCATGATTATTGGAATGGCGCCGATTGTCAACGTTCAATTGCTATTTTTGTGCGTTGTGTTTTCTGTTGTTAGCGGAACAATATTTGGCGTATATCCCGCATCGAAAGCGTCAAAGCTGCATCCGGTTGATGCGCTTAGAAACGAGTAAGCCAAAATGAATTATCTGCATTCACCCAATCTTCCCGTATCACGGGTAACGGCTGTAGCCATCGGCAAGCGAAACAAGCCATACATTGCTGCACTAAAACACTTTGGTATTGATTGTATTACGCTTTCCGCCTGCGAGACGCTCTCTGCGCCCGTACAAGACCACGCCGATATGCTGCTATTCCATCTGGGTGGAAATCGACTACTGTTGCACAGCCTTGGAGTGAGGGAAGCAACTGAACTAGCGGGGGTTGGCTTTGAGATTGCTACGATCAGCACGCCCTTGGGGGCTACATATCCCTTCGATTGCGCACTGAATGCGCTGCGCATCGGAAACAGACTTGTCTGCGGCAAACAGACGGCACCTGAGATTACCCAGTACTGTAACGCCAATCGGATACAGGTATTGCGTTGTGCACAGGGGTACGCGCGTTGTTCGGTCTGCGTGGTCAATGAAAACGCGATCATCACTGCAGACCCGTCCATCGCATCGGTTTGTGCGAAGCAGGGGATGGATGTATTAAAGATTAGCCCGGGGCATATCAGCTTAGACGGATATCCTTACGGCTTTATCGGCGGGTGTTGTGGGTTGATAGACCACAATACACTTGCGTTCACCGGCGCGCTGGAGAAACATCCGAACGGGCAACTGATAGCCGATTTTCTCGCAAAACACCATGTAAAGCACATAAGCTTAACAGAGGGCGTACTTACCGATATCGGTGGCTTTATTCCACTGCTATGCGAGTAAACACAATCCATCTTTGTATTTTACGCGATACAACATAGAGGAGCAAACGACAGATGCTGTTACATATTCAATCCTTGTACAAGGGCTTTCTTGATAAAAAGGTACTTTCCGATATCAACGTTACGGTCGAAAACACAGACCGCATTGGACTAATCGGCGCAAACGGCGCGGGGAAATCCACACTGCTTAACATCATCACAGGCAAGCTTGATCCAGATAGCGGCACTGTGATGCGGTCTGGTGGACTTTCTATCGGTTTTTTGGAACAGAACAGCGGTCTTGACCGTGAAAGTACGCTGTACGATGAGATGCTTAGCGTCTTTGGATCGCTTTTGAACCTGCAAAACGAGATGCGCGCGCTGGAAAAAGAGATGGAACACTGTGACAACGATGCGGAGCGTCTTCATGCCCTTTCTGCCGAATACGCGAAAAAGCAGACGGTGTTCGAGCACGGTGAGGGATACCTGATCGATGTAAAGATTAAGACCATCTTAAACGGTATGGGTTTTGGTCAAACCGCACCCGATACCGCAATCGCCTCGCTAAGTGGCGGAGAAAAGACCCGTCTTGCGATGGCACGTCTTCTGCTGGAAGAACCACAACTTCTGATTCTAGATGAGCCGACCAACCATCTGGACTTTAAAACCCTGATGTGGCTGGAGCAGTACCTGACCGACTACAGCGGCGCGATTATTGTGGTATCGCATGACCGCTATTTTCTGGATAAGGTGGTCTCGCAGGTTTGGGAGCTTGAACGGAATACGTTGACGGCTTACCCCGGCAACTACTCAAAATACCTGCTGCTAAAGCAAGAGCGGTTTGAGCTGCTGCAAAAGGAATACGAACAGCAGCAAAAGCAGATAGCCTCTTTACAAGACTACATTGACCGAAACATGGCGCGTGCCTCCACCTCAAACAGCGCAAAAGGGCGACTTAAGACGCTGGAAAAGATTGAGGTGATGGAGAAACCCACGGTCTATGAGAAACACATGTCCCTACGCTTTGGGGCGGAGCGACCGCCCTACAAAGACTTGCTGGAACTAGATAACATTTCGCTTTGTGTTGGTGAAGGGGAATCAATAAAGCAGCTGTTTCATGACGTATTTCTAACTATCAAACGGGGTGAGCGCGTCGCATTGATTGGCGCAAACGGGGTGGGGAAATCCTCCCTCCTTAAGGCTATTCAGGAACTACTTCCGATTAGTGGCGGCAGTTATCGTTGGGGGCAAAACGCGGTTATTGGCTACTATGAGCAGGAAAACGCAAACTTAAACCCCGACAAAACGGCACTTGACGAGCTGTGGGATCGTTTTTCTACCCGCACCGAGTACGAGATGCGCACGGCACTCGGTAGGGTGCTACTCACAGGGGAGCATGTATATAAACCGGTGCGTGTACTTAGCGGCGGGGAAAGAGCAAAGCTGTCGTTTGCGATCCTTGCCGAGACCAAAACCAATGTTTTAATTTTGGATGAACCTACGAATCATCTGGACCTTAACGCGAAGGAAGATTTGGAAAAGGCCCTGCTCTCTTATGAGGGGACACTACTGTTTGTGTCGCACGACCGCTATCTGCTTAACCGTGTGCCGACGAAGATTGTAGAACTATTTGCGGATGGCGTTAAGGTATATAACGGAAACTTCGATTTCTACATGGACGAGATTACCCGGGAAAAGGAGCAGGTCACCGCACAGCAGACTGCGATGGCTAAGCAAATCCCTGCAAAACACGGCGGGTATTATAAAAGCCGTGAGCAAAAAAGCACCGAGGCAAAGCGCAAAGCGCGTGTTCGGGAGCTGGAAGGATATATCGCAACGTGTGAACAGGAAATAAGTGAGCTAGAGCTTGAACTCACAAACGAGGAGGTATACAGCGACTACAAGCGCTCGCAGGAGATCTGCGCACAGCTCGAACAGCGGCGCGCCACGCTTTCAGCCCATATGGATGAATGGGCTGAACTCGCCGATTAACTTGAAATTACAAAATAACGGATATGTACCTTGTGCGTACATATCCGTTATTTAGGCTCTATAATAAAAGTTGTGGTAAGCAGCAAATAGAGCTCAAAAAGAGCAAAAAAAGAGAGCATATTTGTGGAAAAACCGATAGAATGGAATTGCTTAAGAAACCATCATCGGAGGAACACAATA
>JAEZVA010000091.1 GCA_023443315.1 Bacillota bacterium
GCGTTTATGATTCTGCAGGGCATAGAGACCCTGCCCCTTCGTATGCAGCGCCACTGCGACAACGCGCTGAAGGTCGCCGAGTTCTTGCAAAATCACGACGCGGTTTCGTTTATCAACTACCCGGGGCTACAGAGCAGTAGGTACTATGCCCTTGTGAAAAAACAGATGCCAAAGGGTGCGGGCGCGGTGTTTACGTTCGGGCTCAAGGGCGGCAGGGAAGCGGGAGTAAAGTTTATCGATAGCTTAAAGCTCATCAGCAACGTGGCAAACGTGGGGGATGTCCGCTCTTTGGTCATTCATCCCGCGACCACTACGCACAGTCAGCTTTCGGACGAGCAGCTGCGCGCGGTGGAGATTTCTGCCGATACGGTTCGGCTGTCTATCGGTATTGAGGATGTAAACGACATCATTGCCGACCTTGAGCAGGCAATTCGGGCGGCGCAGTAATACTGTGCGCTTGCGATGCGCCCGGCTGCGACAAAATTGCCGCTTTGGCGGATGTTTGACGGTATTGTGAGGTGGACTTTCGGTGATATATATCACAGGCGATACGCACGGCGACATCAGCCGGTTTAAAACTAAGGCGGTTCGGCGGCTAAAGCGGCAGGATTTTCTAATCATCTGCGGCGACTTCGGCTTTGTATGGGACGGTACAAAACCCGAGCAAAAACAGCTTGCGTGGATAGGAAAGCGGCGCTTTACAACCCTGTTTCTGGACGGCGTTCACGAAAACCGCCAGCTGCTCGAGTCGTTCCCACGGGAGGAGCAGTTCGGCGGAACGGTACGCAGGCTTGGACAACGGTTGTTTCTGCTCGAACGCGGGCAGGTGTTTACCATAGACGGCAAACGAATCTTTGCAATGGGCGGCGGCGAAAGTGATGATAGCGTGGTGGCAGATAACATGGACACCACATGGCCGGAGGATCTGCCCACCTCCAAGGAGATTGTAGACGCCGCCGATCGGCTTGCCGAGGTGGATTTTCAGGTTGATTATGTCGTTACCTATGAGGCGGCGACCACAATCAAGAACGCGATGAACATCCGCCAGCATACCATCAACCCGCTTAACTCCTTTCTCGACCGTGTCATGCGTCGCTGTACATATCAAAAATGGTTTTTCGGCTGTTACCATATTGACCGTAAGCTTAGCGGCACACACCGAGCGGTGTTTAAGGATGTTGTCCCGATTGAGGACGAAAAAAACGATGCCGTGAGATGACAATAGACGTTTCATCAGCGAATATAAAAGACCGTGGATACCGGCTCGGTATCCACGGTCTTTATACTGCTTTTTACTCTTTAATCTCGATAGAGACGATGGTGACATCCTCAAGGGGCTTGTCGTTCTGGTCAGCCTTCACATTCACAATCGCGTCTACCACATCCATCCCTTCGATCACATGACCGAACACGGTGTGCTTCTTGTCAAGCCACGGCGTACCGCCGAACTCTTTGTACTTTTCAATTACCTGAGCGGGGAAGCCGGCCGATTTCATCTGTGCAAGTAAATCTGCGGTAACAACGGGAGCCTGCACGATAAAGAACTGGCTGCCGTTTGTGTTGGCGCCGCTGTTTGCCATCGAAAGCGCGCCGCGGAAGTTCCAAAGGTTATCCGAAAACTCATCTGCAAACGGTGTACCCCAAATGCTCTGGCCGCCGAAGCCGTCCATGAAGTCGGTGTCTCCAGTTTGAATCATAAAGTCCTGAATAACACGGTGAAACCGCACCCCGTCATACTTGCCCTCTTTGGCAAGGGAGATAAAGTTCTCTACCGCCTTGGGCGCCTCGTCGGGGAACAATACCACCTTGATATCACCCATCGAGGTCTTAATGGTTGCGGTCTGCGCATTGTTTGCAACCTCTTTATACTGCTTTAACACCATATTACCTCCACACCCCGCTAATAATAATACCGACGCCGCCATAATAACGAGCGTCTTTGCTATTCCAGCACGAAAGCTTCTCATTGTCCTAGCCCCTTTCCGGCAGCTTTACTAGAGCAGCCGAAGAATCATAACTGTTGGTGCCGTTTTAAAACACAATCATTATTATATCGGATTCTCCCGTCACTGGCAAGCAGATTGTCGCCGCATCCCCACCCTTTTAACAAATATTTAACATGTTAATATCCGGGCGAGGGCTGAGCAGGCTTTGGAAAGGGATGACACAAAAAAACAAGGCTTTGACATTTGCTCAAATCAGGCTCCGGCATATTACTATGCATAAACAAGGCTCCGACATCTGCGCAGAGCAGGCTTTGGCAAGGGAAGACACAAAAAAACAAGGCTTTGACATTTGCCAAAGCCTTGCAGTATCATTATTCTTCTTCGAACGCTTTGTTTGCGGTTTGCGGCATGTTAAGATGAAAGCACCTTGACCGTTCAGGCGTCAGCGGCTAACCGCCAAACTGCCTGCGTGATACGTTGCCGCTAATCAATGCGAAGATAAACGCACATGGGTATCATTCCCTTGTACTAAATTTCATACGAGCCGTAGCAAGGGGATTAAACGCAGCTGCGATAATCCAAACTGGAAGGAGATTGGTAGTGCGAGGAAGTTGCCACCTAAGTCGTTTTGAAAAATGAAACTCTCACAAATCAATGCCGGCATGAAGGGGGAAACAAGAAGTCTACTCGCATAGTATCAACCGGGCAAACACCGTTTGGATGTTTCTTGCATCAGCACAATCGTGTGGCTGCGCTAAAGCGCACTGCGGAGGACCAGAAATCGGGGATGTGGTCGCCAACAAAAACTATACTCTTTTGCAGCGCGCGAGTTCCGATGCGAGGGAAATCTGTGCGACGTCATCATTGTACATTGGAACCGCCCCCTTTAATCAATTTAGAAAGATAAGTTTAGAACCTAGCCAAGGTTTTGCTCCTTTGCGCGCAACCTGCGGCAACTATCGTATAAACTCTTCTTTCTGTATCTATAATATAGCACGGAATTTGTTTAAAGTCAATATATTTTATTAACAAAACAATTAAAATGTAGATATAATGTAATAGCAATATTTGCTGTTGACATCGCTCCAGATTTCGAATACAATCTAAGCAGACACAAAAACCCTTCGTGACTGCGCCGTTTGGGTGCAGTGCAAATATTAGTTTGAGCTTTATAAAAAAGCCAATGGAGGTTGTCATGGCAGACGAAATGGACTTTGGAGCAAACGTACTTTCCCTAACCGATGAAGAAGGTTTAGAACACGAGTTTGAGATTCTTGATGAGCTAGAGGTTGACGACAGACATTATGTCGCATTAATTCCCGCCGGCTCAAACGGAGACGAGGACGAAGAAGAGGAAGGTCAGCTCATCGTACTCCGCAGTGAGGAAGAAGACGGTGAGGAGTATCTTGCTTATATAGAGGACGAAGAAGAATTTAACCGCGTAGCGGCGATGTTTGTGGAGCGTCTTTCCGAGGAGTTTGACTTCGAGGACTAACACAAACCACCGGTCGCTGGTATCCTGCCCTGTTCGATAATGTACGGCTTTTTAAATCCAACAAGCGTAAAAAGGGAACGCGGCTCCAAATGCGGACTGCAGACCTCCCGATGGCGCCAGTCATCGGAAGAAGGGAGCGAGAAGCCTTTGGGAGCGTACCCACCTGTCGGGCGACGGGTTTAGCGTTGCCGTGCAGCGGCCGGGCGGGTGACTTAAGACATAACCGCAGTACTGCTGTACTTGTGCACAGGAATTAAGCGGAATAAACAAGGGCGGTCATGGAACAATAAGTTTCATGACCGCCCTTTGTCGTAAAGATATGGCGTTACATATAAAGAGGAGGCAATGTCTGTGAAACGATGGGCAGCGATTGCGCTTGGTTTTGCCACAGGGCTGCTAAACGGGTTGTTTGGGGCGGGCGGGGGTATGGCGGCTGTGCCGATGCTCGAGATGGCGGGTCTGCCGCCCAAAAGCGCCCATGCCACCGCAATTGCAATCACCATGCCACTTTCGGTGCTCAGCGGCGTGCTGTATCTTGGAAGCGGAGAATTTGCAATAGGCGATGCGCTGCACTTTATTCCGGCTGGCATCGTGGGGGCTGTTGTGGGGGCCTTTTTGCTCGGGCGCGTAGCGAACGTGTGGCTGCGCCGTATTTTCGGTGCGCTTATTCTGGTTGCTGCAGTCCGGCTTTTGGTACGATGAACGAGCTGATATATGCCTCACTTGCCGGGTTCTTTGCCGCCGTACTGGGGGCACTCGGCATGGGTGGGGGCGGCGTGCTGCTCATCTACCTCACAGCCGCGGCGGGTATGACGCAGATGAAGGCACAGGGAATTAACCTGTTGTTTTTTATCCCCATTGCCGTGGTGGCGTTAATTATTCACGCTAGGCATAAGCTGCTTGCATACCGCCTTGCGCTGGTGGGGATACTTGCGGGGGTCGTCGGGGTATTTGCAGGCTACGCCGTGGCCAGGATGATGGGGGATCGTTATCTTTCCAAGGTCTTTGGCGTGTTCTTGCTCGTGCTAGGCATACGCGAGCTATTTGGTGGCGGCTTGTTAAAACTAAGCAACAAAAAGAAAGATATAGCATCGACACAACAAAAAAACGGGGAAGCGTAACAGCCTCTCCCGTTTAGGTTTTTTTGGTTTTAAGTATCGACCACAACATCCGCCTCCGGGGCGTTTTTGCGTACAGAGTCAATGCCGTTTTCACAGCTTTGCTTGCTCTTGTAGCCTTCACTTACGGCAATAATCTCACCGTTGCGTGCCTTTAGGCGAAAGCGAAACTCACCGCCCTTATCGGTGTAAAGCTCAAACTTTGGGTTCACCGCCTTTGGGCAGTCCTCTACCGTCTGGTCCTCGTAATACGCAATAGGGGCGTTCTTTGCTACACTCTCAACCCCGGTTTTGCAGCTGGCGAGGGAGGTGTAGTTTTCACTGGTAGCGATGGATTGTCCATTTGCCGCATACAGATTAAAACGAAACGCACCGGACGGGGTAGTCTTAATCACAAATTTACCTCTTGGCATGATAAGCACTCCATGTTAAGCAGCCGTATGGCTTGCGGATTTAGGGCGTACCTTGGTTCATAGAGGTTGCAGCAACGATTGTAAGCGCTAGGTTGCGCCGCTGTTTTGACTATACCACGTCACATGGCAATAGTCAATAATGGAAGATTGTTGACAGCGCAAAAGAGTAAGATAATGGATTTTTGAAAAGCTACAACAAGAAGCGCATTTTTTATGGACAGCCTGTATAATCAAAAAATGATTGACTGATAAATTGTTATGAACGAAACTCCTGTCGAATAAAACCGAATGGGATGAATTATGAAAATAGGACTTAATATCATTGAAAAAAAGCAGTCAATGTGTTAGAATAATCATATAACAATGAATGTAAGTCAAACATCTGTGCGTGCAAACGATGCCGCGCGGATTGAAATAAGAAAGGGCGTGCAGGAAATGACGAATGAACCCAAATTTTTTAGATGCAAGATGTGCGGCAATCTCGTAGGACTTGTAATCAACGGCGGCGGAACTCTGGTGTGCTGCGGTGAGGAGATGGAGGAGCTTACTGCCAATGCGGTGGATGCTTCCACAGAAAAGCATGTCCCCGTGTTTGAGCAAGACGGCTCTAAGGTATCGGTCAAGATTGGCAGCGTTGAGCACCCTATGGTGGAAGAGCATCACATTGAATGGATCTATATTAACACTACAAAGGGTGGTCAAAGAAAGAGCCTTACCGTAGGCAGCGCGCCTGTTGCTGAGTTTGCGCTGGCTGACGGCGAAGAGTTAATCTCGGTTTACGAGTTTTGTAACCTGCATGGTCTGTGGGTAGCAAAAGCATAACAACCAAATGATAGTAACCTGTTAAAAACCCCTCCCGCTTCCGATAAGGCAGCGGGAGGGGTTTCTGTATCATAAATGGCTTTTTCGGTGTTTGTTTACCAAGCGGTAAATCGTGCGGATACAAAGATAGAGGACAAAACCAAGCGCAGTGCCCGCAGTGTTGAAGATTAGGTCGTCCACATCGCTAATGCCGGTGGCAAACGCAAACTGCAACACCTCAATGGATACCGAGCAGCAAAGCCCCATTGCAGTCGTAAACCAAAATCCGTGCCGCTTGCCTACAACGGGTAGCAGCGCACCAAACGGAACAAACCACAGGATATTGCCAAGCAGGTTGTAAAAAAAGAACCACTTAGTGTACGCGTAATAAAGCTTTATGGTGTGTACAAAAGGGGTCAGGTTTACGCTATCAAACGAGTTTTGCCATGCGTGCCACAGATTGGGGTTAATCCCGTATCGAAACACCGTAATCTGGTACAGGCAGATTAGGTAAAACACAAACACCCAAAGCAAGGCTTCGCGCCGTTTGTCACGCGGCGCTATGCCCCGTTTCTTTTGTGCGCGTAGCGTCAGGCACCGCAACACTGCAAAGACCAAAAATAAACCAAGCGCTACAAAAACGGCATGTGCCGAAAGTCTGATAATCCCCGCTACACTCATGCCGTATCCTCCTGTGCAAAACTGTAAGGCGTAGCAGCCGGGTGCGGCTGTTATGCCAAATCCTGAAGGTTAAATGGCGTCTCCTGGTACACAATGTGATTAAGCCAGTTGGCATACAGCAGGTTGCCATGGCTGCGCCACACAAAGGGAGGTTGCCTAGTCGGGTCGTTTTGAGGAAAGTAGTTTTCGGGCATCGAGATGGCGCACCCCTTGTCAAGGTCTCTAAAGTATTCCTCTGCCAGCGTCATGCGGTCGTATTCGGAATGACCAGTAACAAATATCTGCCGGTCATTGTCCGAGCAGATGATGTGCGCGCCCGCAGCCTCCGACCAGGTTAACAGTTTTAGCCCCTCCGCCTTGAGGATGTCGCGCCGCCGAACCTCGGTATGGCGGGATTGCGGTGCTAAGAACACCTCGTCAAAGCCGCGCAGCAGCGGGTGGTTTTCGTCCAGCACCTTGTGCGGAAAAACGCCAAACAGCTTATTATCCAGCGGGTACTTCGGAATGCCGTAGTGGTAATACAGCCCTGCCTGTGCGCCCCAGCAGATGTGAAAGGTGGAGTACACATGGGTCTTGGTCCATTCAAGGATCTCGCACAGCTCATCCCAGTACGATACCTCCTCAAACTGCATCTGCTCTACTGGCGCACCGGTGATAATCATGCCGTCAAACCGCTCGTCTTTTATCTCATCTAGGGTCTTGTAAAACTTAAGAAGGTGTTCTTGTGGCGTGTTTTTCGAGGTGTGCGACGCGGTCTGCAGCAGCTCGATATCCACCTGAATCGGGGTATTGCCAAGCACGCGCAAAAGCTGGGTTTCGGTTTCAATCTTTTTGGGCATCAGGTTTAAAATGACGATGCGCAGTGGGCGGATATCCTGCGTCTTCGCGCGATCTTCATACATTACGAATATATTCTCCGTCTCCAGCACCTTAGCTGCGGGAAGCGAGTTAGAGATACAGATAGGCATAATAACTCCATTCTGCCGTAACGGCAACAGATTAAATAATCAACAAACTTCAAAACAAGTTCGTCTTGAATCCCGCAAAAAGCGGGAGGGTGCCCGCATTCTCGGGCGTTTTATTGACTATATCGAAGGGCAAATAAAAAAACGCACGGCAACCCATGCGTCCGCACAACCGCTGTTTAACTAAATTTAACTTATAATGTCTGCGAACAAATCATTGTAAAGCCCACAATGAAAGCGTTTACTCGATTTTGCTCGAACAGTACTTAAGTTAATTAGTTATAGCAGTGCGGGCACATTCGCATCATGCAGCTGGACATTCGTATGGTCTTTGTCACTGCATAAAAAATAGTCGCTCGTTCATTCACTTGCATACAACTCCTCAGGTGTATTTGCGCTGGAATTACCAATCGCAATCCTTATTATATCAGAGGAAAAGGCAAAGCACAATGCCTGTGATGCCGCGCAAACAGGGACATGGCACACATACCACCTGCGAGCGCGTTCCCTTTTTTTTATAATTTCGATTTTGATAATAGGATGTGTAATGTGTGCGAAATCAAACGACGTTCTTGTGTTCTATTTACAAAAATATGATTGTACAGTAAAGATTATGTGATGTAATTGATAAGCCAAAGGAAAAATGGTATACTTTTGCTGGTATCATGATAAGAGTATGAGGAGAATATCTATGAAACTAGATTACAAACGCACAATACTGGTCGGTCTTGCATTTCTTACCATCAGCTCCTTTTGGCAGCTTTACGACTTCGTTGTTCCGCTTATTATGCTCAAGGCGTTTGAAATCAAGGATACCGTTGCCGGCGTCGTGATGTCGCTCGATAACGTGCTCGCGCTGTTTATGCTACCCCTGTTCGGCATGCTGTCGGATAAAACCAACACGAAAATCGGTCGCAGAATGCCCTTTATCATCGGCGGTACGGCGGCCGCGACCATATCGATGTCGCTCATACCGTATTCCGCAGGCATTAAAAACCTGCCGCTGTTTATCGTTTCGCTGGGTATTGTTTTGATTGGTATGGCGATGTACCGTTCGCCTGCCGTTGCGTTAATGCCCGATGTCACACCCAAGCCCCTGCGCTCCAAGGGCAACGCCGTTATCAACCTAATGGGTGCCGTGGGCGGCATACTGGTCTTGGCACTAATTACATTCTTAGCACCCGATAAGGATAACCTAAACTACTGGCCGCTGTTTCTCGCAACCGCTGCGATTATGATACTCGGTGTCGTTATCCTAAAGCTCACCATAAACGAGCCCAAAGAGGTACATAAGATGCGCCTTGCCAGTGCCGAGATGGGCATTGATGTGGAGGAAGCGACGGACGATGCACAGACGGTGCGCGATAACCACAAGCTGGAGCCCGCGGTACGTAAAAGCCTGATATTCATCTTAATCTCCATCTCGCTGTGGTTTATGGGCTACAACGCCATCACCACCGCGTTTTCTAAATATGCACTCGTTGCACTTGATATCTCCGAGTCGCAATCCGCTTCTATTTTAATGGTTGCCACCATTACGTCAATAATCGCGTTTATCCCCGTTGGCATCCTGTCGTCCAAGTTTGGGCGTAAAAAGAGCATCCTGTTCGGCATTACGGTGCTGGCGTTGGTGTTTGGCACCGCCACCCTGTACACAAAGTTTTCACCGCTGATGTTTCTATCCTTTGCACTTGCCGGTATTGCGTGGGCGTCCATCAACGTGAACTCTCTGCCCATGGTGCTTGAGATGTCCAAGGGCGCAAACGTCGGTCGTTATACCGGCTATTACTACACCTTTTCCATGTCCGCACAGATTGTCACCCCTATTTTGTCAGGGTACTTGCTCGAGCATGTAGGCTATTATACGCTGATGCCCTACGGCGCCTTGTTCGTCGCGCTTGCGTTTATTACCATGATGATGGTCAAGCACGGTGATTCAAAGCCCGTACAGCCCGCATCTAAGCTAGAGGCGTTTGACACCGCCGACTAACTGGCGCTTTTGGCACCAATTGATACAATTTTGTATTCCTTACTGAGGGTTTGGTGATAGAGATGGTTATCTATGTGATATCAGTTATCGCACTGCTGTTTGTGTTGTACCTGCTGCTGCTTGCGCCGGCGGATTTTGATAAAGGGCAAGGCGACAGCCTGTGGCACTTTCACTACGCGCATCGCGGTCTGCACACTGAGGATATGACCGTACCCGAGAACTCGTTAACCGCGTTTGAAAAGGCGGTTAATGCAGGTTACGGCATTGAGCTTGACATCAACCTCACAGCGGACGATAGGGTGGTTGTGTTCCACGACGATACCCTTACGCGCATGTGCGGCATAGAAAAGCGCATTGCCGACTGTACCTATGAGGAGATTAAGGAGCTTACCCTGCTCAAAACCGCGCAACACATCCCGCTGTTCGAGGATGTGCTTAAGCTGGTGGACGGCAAGGTGCCGCTGATTGTGGAGCTCAAGGCGACCAATCGCAACGCAGAGCTGTGCAAGCTTGCGGCACAGAAGCTCGATGCCTACAAAGGACCCTACTGCATCGAGTCGTTTCACCCCGCCATCGTCCGGTGGTTTTGCAACAACAGACCGGGGGTAATTCGGGGTCAGCTGTCGGCGGGGTATCGCAACTTCCATGGCATCCCGTTTTGGCAGGCGGTTATCCTGTCGTCGCTCGTCACCAATGTGGTTACCCGACCCCACTTTGTCGCCTACAAGCACGACAACGCCCATAAAAGGCTGCGCCTAAGCCTGTATCGGTTTATCGGCGGCAGGCTGGTGGCATGGACGGTACGCGACCCGGGCGACGTCACCTACTGCACGAAGCGGTTTGACGCGATGATATTTGAGTTTTTTCACCCCTAATACATACACATACACATAAAAAGCAGACCGGCTCCTAGCCTAATGGAGCCGGTCTGCTCGTTTGGATGGTTTTTGCTGTTGCATTTAACCCCTACAAGGTATAATCATATTTTAAAGCAGTTGCCTAGCCCTGCCGATTTGAATAGGATATACCGAACGACCATATTGGTAGGGGAGGGTAAGCAAACATGCTCCAGACGATTGCATATAACAGAGAAGCCGCCGTCGCGTACGCGCACCAATGGGCGTTTTCCCGCAACCCACGCTACGCCGATTTCGAGGACATGGGCGGCGACTGCACCAACTTCATCTCACAATGCGTGTTTGCGGGGAGCGGGCACATGAACTACACGCCGGTTACGGGCTGGTTCTTTCTCACACTGTCAAACCGCACCCCCTCTTGGTCGGGTGTGGAGTATTTTAACCGCTTTATGACAGGCAATCGGGACGGTGCGGGACCCTTTGCGCGGCGTGTCTCGATAGGAGATATCGTGCCCGGCGATGTGGTTCAACTGCGCTTTGCGGCAAACGAGTCGTTCGGGCATTCGCTTTTGGTGGTATCGGTCGAGTCCCCCGACGAGCTGGGCATCCGCATCGCAACCCATACGTTTGACAGCGACAACCGCAGACTGAGCACCTATCACTATCAAGAGGCACGTTACCTGCACTTTGAGGGTGTTAGACGATATGTATAGGGGTATTTACGGTGAAGACTTTGTCGCTTTAAAGATTTATTGCATCAAATCGCTTGCGGCAGTTGACAAATTGCGCCGATTCTGATATCTTAAAGAATATATTGGAATAATGGTTAACGCAACGACAGGGAATAGTAGTCCACCCCCTTAGGTCAAAGAGAGCCGCGCTAGGTTGAGAAGCGGTACCTATCAGAATGGATGAACTCGCCCTTGAGCGGTCGGCTGAAAGCGGTTATGCAATTAGGCGCGAACGGATTTCCACCGTTATCGGGAAGGCTTGTTTTTGGGCGCTTCTGCGTCTACGACGGGTGTAGAGTGGGTGTTTGTTAACACCAATCGGAGTGGTACCACGGAAGTATTTTCGCTTTCGTCTCCATGCACGGTGCAGATTGTTCTGTATCGGCGTGTGCGGACGAAGGCTTTTTTGTTTGTCCAAAACACGTGCTAACAGCGGACTTTTATACAACAACAGTGCGGAGGAATAAACGATGAAAGAGTTTTTGGAGATAACCGTTGGCAATCTGCTGGGGGAGCTTGGAAATAAATACCCAGACAGCCTTGCGGTCAAGTATACCGACCGTGATTTTACCCGTACCTGGAAGCAGCTTGACCAAGAGGCGGAGCTGCTTGCGCGCGGTTTTTTGTCCATTGGCATCGGCAAGGGCGACCATGTTGCCATCTGGGCGACCAACACCCCGGAATGGATGCTCACGCTGTTTGCCACGGCAAAGATAGGCGCTATTCTGGTTACCGTCAACACAAACTATAAGGTGTTTGAGCTGGAATACCTGCTTCGCCAATCCGACGCAAAGTGCCTTGTCATGATGCAGGGCATAAAGACCACCAGCTACGTGGATATCGTAAACGAGCTGTGCCCGCAGCTTAAAGACGCAACGCCCGGCGCGCTTTCACACCCCATGCTGCCCTGCCTAAAGAGCATTGTGTTTGCAGGGGAGCATACCCCTGCCGGTATGTACAACTTTAAGGATTTGTACCAGTCTGCCGAGCGGGTTTCGGTGGAGGAGTATCAGGCGATTTCCTCCACGCTGCACCACCATGAGGTTATCAATATGCAGTATACCTCGGGCACAACGGGCTTCCCCAAGGGCGTGATGCTCACCCACTACAATATCATCAACAACGGTAAAAGCATCGGCGACTGCATGAAGTTTACCCATGATGATAAGCTGTGTATCCCCGTGCCGTTCTTCCACTGCTTTGGTCTGGTGCTCGCCATCATGGCGTCCATTACCCACGCGACATCCATGGTGCCCATCGAGCTGTTTAACCCCGTTGCGGTGCTTAGCGCGATAGAGAAAGAGCAGTGCACTGCGGTTCACGGCGTACCCACCATGTTTATCGCCATGCTCGAGCATCCTGACTTTAAGAAATATACCTTCCCACGCCTGCGCACCGGCATCATGGCGGGCTCGCCCTGTCCCATAAAGGTGATGCAGCAGGTGGTAGACGAGATGAATATGACCGAGATCACCATCGCTTACGGTCAGACCGAATCGTCCCCCGTTTGCACCCAAACCACTACCGACGACAGCATCGAGCATCGCGTTTCCACCGTCGGACGGGTTTTGCCCTCTGTCGAGGCGCGGATAGTCGACCCCGAAACCGGGGAGCCGCTGGGACCCAACCAGCAGGGCGAGTTTTGCACCCGTGGATACCATGTGATGAAGGGCTACTATAAGATGGAGGAGGCGACCGCCGCCGCCATTGATGCGGACGGTTGGCTACATACGGGTGACCTTGCTCAGGTGGATGAGGACGGCTACTACAAGATAACAGGACGCTTAAAGGATATGATTATCCGTGGCGGCGAAAACATCTACCCCAAGGAGATTGAGGAGTTTTTGTACACCCATCCCGCCGTCAAGGATGTGCAGGTGATCGGCGCGCCGTCTAAGAAGTATGGCGAGGAGGTCATGGCATGCATTGTGGTGCGCGAGGGGATGACCCTGACCGAGGACGAGGTAAAGGACTATGTGCGCGCCTCCATGGCACGCCATAAGGTTCCGAGCTACGTCGGGTTTGTGGATAGCTTCCCCATGACGGCAAGCGGCAAGATTCAAAAATACAAGCTCCGCGAGTGGGCAGTGGAAAAACTGGGTCTGCAGGAGGCTGCAAACATCGAGACGGCGTAAGAAGCCAAAACCCGATTTCTGGTTTAAGGCAGTAGGTCTGCCCTTTGCATAAGTCGTTAGGCGTTAACATACTTAATATAAGGGCAGCCTGCGCAGTATAACGATTTACGCAGGCTGCCTTTTTGTGGGCGACGGTAGATATTTTTTTCTTTTTGCGGTATAATGAGATGAAACAATGCGCCTGCTAAAATAATGACCGTTTTACGGCAGTTGCAGGTACATATCGTACCATATGAATGGACAAAAATTTAGTTAACTTATAACAGATACAGCACCCGAGACGGTGGGTTGTATACACCGACGGGTAAAGTTAGGCAGGTGAACGATTTAGCGATGGAAAACCCCACGAACAAGCTGTGCATGGGCTGTATGAGCAAGCGCGAGGCGGACGGTGTCTGCCCTACCTGCGGCTTTGACCAGACGGCTCCGCACCATCCGCTCTATCTGCGGGCAGGCTCCTTAATCACCAAGCGTTTTATTGCGGGCAAGCTTCTGGGTTATAACGGCGAGGGTGCAAACTATCTTGGGTACGACCTTGCGCTCAACCGAAAGGTTATTATCCGCGAGTATATGCCCGATGTGCTTGCCGTCAGAGAAAAAGGCGGAATCAACGTACTGGTGCTTAAGGGTAAGGAAACCCAGTACAAGGCGTTGCTGTCCGATTTTTGTGAACTGTACCGCACACTGCAAAAGCTTCGCAGCTATGTCGGGATTGTCTCGGTGCTTGATTTTTTTGAGATGAACAGCACCGCTTACGCCATCTACGACCATTGCGGCGAAACCACCCTTGCATCCTATATTAAGAAAAATGGTCCCATGCCGTGGCAGAAGCTTCGCGATGCACTGGCGGCACCCCTTGCCGCGGTGGAGGCAATGCACACCATGGGCATCTACCATCGCGGGATAAGCCCCGACACCATCTTTGTAGACGAAAACGGCGCGTTTAAGCTGGATGGATTCTCTATCGCGGCGGCACGCACGGCAAAAAGCGAGCTTGCTGCCGAGCTGTTTTCCGGCTATTCTCCACCTGAGCTGTATAGCCTGACGGGGTTGCAGGGCAGCTGGACGGATGTGTATTCCTTTGCGGCGGTGGGCTACTTTGCACTCACAGGGCAGAGCCTGCCGGATGCGTCGCAGCGTCAGACGCTCGACCTGTTACAACCTGCACATCAGGTTTTGGAGGCTGTTCCGCTCCCTGTGTCCGATGCGCTGATAGCGGCGCTGGTGCTTGAGCCAAAGCAACGAATACAATCAATCGGCGATTTGGCGCAAGCGCTTGCCCGAACCCAGCCAGAACAACCGAACTCCACTTCTCAATTGCGTACGGACACACCAAACGATAAAGCAAAACCGCTACATAGCGAAACTAGAGGTGAAATGATGTACAAAGAACAGATGTCGCCCAAGAACAAGCAGCGGATTATAAAGCGCAAGATACGCAACCGCAGCCTTGTTTATATGCTCAGTTCGATGTTTATTACCACAGCAATACTGCTTACGCTGATGTTCGTCATTTTAAAGGAGATTGACAGCAGCATGCTGGTGTTTGCCAAAGACCCGGGTGTAGCGTCAAACCCCGCACTGGATGACCCGGCAGAAGACGAAACGCCACAGACATACTATCTGCCTGTTTTTGTGGGCAGCTACTTAGAAACCGTGAAGAACAGCGAAGACTATATGGTGCGCTACGCCGTTACCGACGACGAGGAGTATAACGAGGAGTATCCGGCAGGCGTCATCTTTGAGCAGAATCCCCCTTCCGGCACCATCGCAAACGAGCTCATTAACGTCTCGGTTAAGGTAAGCAAAGGTCCCGCGCCGATTCCCGAGAATATCGTGGGCATGTCTCAATCCGAGGTAGAGAGCATCCTTAAAGAGCTTAAGATTGCTTACCGAATTGCCGAGGCATACGACGACATCTACCCCGCGGGGCAGGTCATCAGCTACACCAGAATGCCCGGAGAGATCTTGTTGAAGGTTAGCCTGGGTAGTATGGGCGGCAACGGTTGGAGCAGCGAAGACGACGGAGAACACTTCGGCATGACGTGGGATGAGTATCAGGACTTTTTATACGGCTGATGATTTCGACAGAGGGTTTGCATCGTTTGTGGACGATTAACTGAAATGAGGTAAGTGCAGATGAAGCTTGCGTTTTCAACACTGGGATGCCCGGGCTGGACGTTCGAAGAGATATTCGCCACCGCCAAGGATCTCGGCATAGACGGCATCGAGATTAGAGGCATTGGCGGGGAGCTGTTTACGCCTGGCGCAAAGCCGTTTTTGCCAGAGCATATTGACACAACAAAACAAAAGCTTGACCATTTGGGCGTAAGTATTCCTATGCTTACAAGCGGCGCGGTGATTGGATTGACCGACCATGTGCAGCCGGGCGTTGAGGAAGCAAAGGCGTACATCGATCTGGCGCAGGCACTGGGCACGCCGTTTGTACGCGTTATGATTACCCCCGTACCGCACCCCACCGACGACGCGGATATTGAGATTGCGCGCACGGCGTATGAAGCGCTGTGCCGCTACGGTCAGGAGAAGGGGGTCACCCCCCTCATAGAGACCAACGGTCCGCTCGCGTCCTCTGCGGCGATGAAACGGTTTATAGAGGGCATCGCATGTGAAAACAAGGGCGTGCTGTGGGATATCCACCACCCGTTTCGCTATTTTGGCGAGCAGCCGCAAGAAACCTATGCCAATATTGGGGCGTATGTGCGCTACCTTCATGTTAAGGATAGCAGGATGACAAACGGCGCCCTGCAGTACCGCATGATGGGCTACGGGGATGTACCCGTGCTCGACACACTGGTGGTTCTGCGCAAAAATGGGTATGACGGCTTTGTCAGTCTGGAGTGGGTCAAGCGTTGGTGCCCCGATCTGCAGGAGCCGGGCATCGTATTCTCGCACTTTACAAGCTATATGGGCTATCTGCTCAGGCAGCTGTAACAACGATTGTGTGGTCGGCATGGCATAGGGTTGAATACCCTTTGGCTAAGCCGACCATATTCATGTAATAGGAGGCATGCGCAGTGAATAGGGTGGCACTTGTTACCGGCGGATCAAGGGGAATCGGGCGCGCGACAGCAGCAGCACTTGCGCGGGAAGGCTTTGCGGTTGCGGTTAACTATTACAATAACGAGCAGGCTGCGCAGTCGTCCGTCGAGGACATCATCAAGGCTGGCGGTTGCGCCCACGCCTTTTGCGCGGATGTATCCGACCGCGCACAGGTTGCCGCTATGATAGAGAACGTGCATCAAACGCTGGGCAGGGTAGAGGTGCTCGTCAACAACGCGGGCATTGCCCAGCAAAAGCTGTTTAGCGATATCTCCGACACAGACTGGGATAGAATGTTTGCCGTAAACGTCACAGGGTCGTTTCATTGCATCCAAGCGGTTCTGCCCGATATGCTCAGCAAGAAAAATGGCGCAATCATCAACTTGTCGTCCGTTTGGGGGATTACGGGTGCGTCGTGTGAGGCGCATTACTCCGCTGCGAAGGCGGCAATCATCGGGCTCACCAAGGCGCTCGCCAAGGAGCTGGGTCCCTCGGGCATCCGGGTAAACTGCGTCGCACCTGGGGTCATTCATACCGATATGAACAGCGAATTAGACAGGGACACGCTTGCGACCTTGTGCGAAGAAACCCCGCTGGGCGTCATCGGCTCGCCGGAGGATGCCGCAAATGCGGTGGTCTTTTTGGCGTCTCTAAAGGCGCGGTTTATCACTGGGCAGGTACTCAGCCCCAACGGCGGCTTTGTGATCTAAATTGACTGCATAGGGAGAAATGACAGATGACATTGACAACCGAACGCCTTGTTCTGCGTCCATTTACGCAAGACGACTGGCGCGACCTGCACGAGTATCTTTCTCAGGATGATGTGGTACTGTATGAGCCATACGGTGTCTATACTGAGGTGCAAAGCCGTGACGAAGCACTGCGGCGCGCCTGCGACCCCCATTTTTGGGCGGTGTGTTTGGCGCAAACGGGTAAGGTTATCGGCAACATATATTTTGCGCAGCAGGAGCCCCAGGAGTTTTCAAACTGGGAGCTTGGGTATGTCTTTAACACCCGGTATCAGAAAAACGGCTATGCGACAGAGGCGTGCCGCGCTGTTTTGGGCTACGGCTTTGACCAGTGCTCGGTGCGCAGGGTCTGTGCGATGTGTAATCCCCTTAACACCTCCTCATGGCGGTTGCTTGAACGCCTTGGGTTTCGCAGGGAAGGGCACCTGATACAGAACATCTATTTTAAACATGACGAGTGCGGCAATCCCATCTGGTGCGACACCTATGAGTACGCCATGCTGCAAGAGCAGTGGGCTAAAACCACATAAAGAAGACCCCGAGAGGCATGCCTCTCGGGGTCGAATCGTTTAAAACGATATTAGTCGCTCACATAGGGCAGCAGTGCAATGTGACGAGCACGCTTCACTGCAAGGGTCATCTGGCGCTGGTGGCGCGCGCATGCGCCGGTAACCCTACGGGGAACAATCTTAGCCCGCTCGGAAAGGTACTTTCTGAGCTTCGCTACATCTTTATAATCGATATCATGAACCCTATCCACGCAAAAACCGCAAACCTTGCGGCGTCCCTTTCTGGGACCACGGGAACCGGGTCTATCGCCTCTATCGCCTCGGTCGTTTCTGTTATCCATGGTGACTTACCTCCTTATCGTATCAATATCAGTGTGTACTGCGTCGCAGTTAAAAGGGTAGATCGTCGTCTCCTGCAATGACGGAGAAATCCTCGCCGCCCGCATTCTCAAACGCAACGGGCATTGGCGGGGGTTCAAATCCCGCGTTTGCAGTATTGCCGCCGGAGCCGCTGCCCTTGCTTTCGCAAAAGCTCACGTTGTCGGCAACAATCTCAAACGCCTTGCGCTTTACACCCTGATTATCGGTGTAGCTGCGGGTTTGAATCTGTCCGTCTACTGCCATTAGGTTGCCCTTTTTAAAATACTTACAAACAAACTCGGCAGTCTGTCTCCAGGCGACGACATCAATAAAATCTGCCTGACGTTCTGCGCCCGGCTTCGTGTAGGAACGGTTTACTGCAAGGGTAAAGCTGGCAACAGAAATGTCGGAGGCAGTACGCCGCAGTTCTGGATCGGCTGTGAGTCTTCCCATAATAATGGCCCTGTTCAACATACGCTGTTACCTCCCAAGCTGTTTTACTTTTCCTCTTTGTTCACAATAATGGTACGCAGAATACCGTCAGTAATCTTGTACACACGATCAAGCTCAGCGGGGAACTCGGGGGAGCTTGTGAAGTTCACAAGATAGTACACACCCTCGTTCTCGTCGTTAATCGGGTAAGCAAGTCTGCGCTTGCCCCACTCGTTTATTGACTCGATGGTTCCGTTCTGCTCGATGAGCGCCTTGAATTTCTCAAAACGTTCAGTTACACCCGCCTCATCCAGCTTTGCGCTGATAATCATAATAGTCTCGTAAGCTACCGTTGCCTTTGGCATAGTTTTACACCTCCTTTTGGACTTAAGGCCCCAATGAAGGGGCAAGGATGATTGCCGAAAAACGGCAAATGGTTATACCAAAACAGTATAACAGAAAAATTATAGCAGACCGCCGCGGGGTTGTCAAATTATTATTCTTAGTCCCAAACGGCAATCGGGGGCGCAGTTTATGCCACTGGCGAAAAATGCTAAAGCTTAGAGCCAATACTCTTTAAGTATGCGCGAAACGGCTCGCCGACCTCGGGGTGCGTCAGCCCCACCTCCACAATCGCCTGCAGAATGCCAAACTTGCTGCCCATGTCGTAGCGGATGCCCTCGTAGTCCACCCCGATAATCCCTTGAGTTCTGGCGAGCACCGCCATTGCGTCGGTCAACTGAAGCTCGCCGCCGGCACCGGGCTTTGTGTTTTCGAGAATCGAGAAGATAGAAGGCGGCAGCACACAGCGACCCAGAATGGCAAACAGCGACATCACCTGCTCAGGGCTGGGCTTTTCCACCATGTCGGTAATGGTATATAGACGGTCGCGAATATGCTCCGACTTCATCGAGCAGTATTTGCCGATGTCCTCACGGGCGACCTCTTTGATACCCACAACACCCTTGCCGTACTCCTCATACGCGCGGCAGAGCTGTCCGCAGGCGGGATTATCAGAGATAATTACATCGTCTCCATATAAAACGGCAAAGGGCTCGTCGCCTACAAAGGTTTTGGCGCACAGTACGGCGTGACCCAGACCAAGCGGTTGCTTTTGGCGGATATACTGGATGTTTGCAAGGTTCGAGATGGCGAGCATATCGTCATATACGGCGGTTTTACCCGACCTTAAAAGCTTTTCTTCCAGCTCTGGGGCGCGGTCAAAATGGTCCTCTACCGTCGTTTTCCCTCGGCTTGTGATGATAAGGATATCCTCAATGCCGGAGCGCACCGCCTCCTCCACGATGTATTGGATAGCGGGCTTGTCTACGATGGGAAGCATCTCCTTGGGCATGCTTTTGGATGCAGGCAGAACACGGGTGCCAAGCCCTGCGGCGGGGATAACTGCCTTTTTAATCTTCATTTTTATTCTCGCCTTTCCGTGATGTGATGGATTCCATGGGCTTACCCCATAGAGGGCAATAACAGAAACAGGCTAATCAGGACATCTGAAAAGATAAGCAACAAGAAAGCTGCAATCGCCAAACCGACTACCAGCCCCGTACGAAAACCGCCGTGTTTTTTAAGTGCGGCGTGGTACTGCTGGGTATCGGTAAACCTACTTTTTAGGGACTTAATGCTATCAAACACATGCCGTTTGTACAGGTGGTTGGCATAAGAGCCTAGCAATACAGAGCCAATCCAGTACACGTAGTTGATAATCTGCGTAATGCCAAGCAGCTGCTGCGCCCGCGCGGGAAGATTCTGCAAAAAGCCAAGCGTGTCCTTTAAAATCGCATCGTAGTTCTCTATTACAAGGATATAGCTGGGCAACAAGCGGATGATGAATACCGCAATTAAAAAGATGCCCATAGGGTACAATCGCCTGCCGCAAAAATACAATGCGTTTCCAAAAAAGGCCGCCCAGTTCCACGATGTGCGTCGTCCCGTCATGCTCATGGTCTTAAACCGCGGCAGATAGTAGTACGAGCTGGGACCAATAAACATCGCAAGCTCTTTCACGGGGATGTCGTCAATTGTTTCGTCGGCGTGAAGCCCGCCATAGGGTGTGGTAAACGTGTTGTACGGCATAACAAAAACTGGCGGCTCGTTGCCGCGCTTCGGCTGTCCGTTTGCGTCTGCATCCGCCTGCGGTTGACGAATAGCTAGTACACTGCCGCACACCTCGCAATACGCTGCCTCCGGCGGATTTAGCGTATCGCATCGCGGACAGCGCGCAGGGGCGTTGCCGTCAATGGTCTTTTCGGGTGGTCTGCGCCACTCCTCACCGGCTGCGTGTTTTTCTATATACGCGCACGTGCCGTGTGACACGTAGCAGTCTCTATGATGCGGCGCGCCGCAATCGGGGCATACGACCACGTCGTCCTTGTCCACAAATGCCTCCCCGCAAACGGGGCAACGAATTCCGTCATATCTTCCCATCTGGTACATCCCCTGTATCGTAATAATCAGTTTGCTTACTCTTTTATCATTGCTGAACCGCCTATATTATAAACGAATATTAGATAAAAGCCAATATATTCTTCCAATGTTATAATAGCGTTAACGTCAAGTTAACAAATAATTTATAAATACTGTTGACAGCGTAATACTATGTACTGTATAGTATTACTTGAAACGAGGTGTGTATATGGATGTTCAGCTAAAGAAGGGGTTGCTTGAAATTTGCGTGCTAACCGTTCTTTACCGCAAGGATTCCTATGGGTATCAGATCATTAAGGATGTCAGTCCGCATATTGATATTTCCGAATCAACACTCTATCCAATCTTAAAAAGGCTTGAGGCAGGCGGGCTGCTTACCGTTTATTCGGTAGAGTACAACAGCCGGTTGCGAAAATACTATAAAATCACCGAACAAGGCATAAGCAGGATGCGTGACTTTGTTGCCGAGTGGCAAGAGGTTATGAAGGTGTATCATTATATTACGGAAGAGATGAGGGACATCGGGGATGAATAAGAACGGTTTTGCCGAAAACTTTAAACAAAAACTACACATGCTCCCACATGGGGAGGTAGAAAAGTCGCTTCTGTTTTACACCGAAATCATTGATGACCGTGTGGAAGACGGCATGAGCGAGGAAGAGGCGGTCGCAGCGCTTGGCGATATCAACGAAATCGTACACGAAATCATGCTAACGGTTCCGCTTTCCTCCCTTGTAAAGGCAAAGATGAAGCCCAAGCACAAATTAAGTACGTGGGAGATTGTTTTGATTATTTTAGGCTTTCCGCTGTGGTTCCCGCTGCTTCTCTCTTTTTTTTCGGTCGTGTTTTCGGTGTATGTTGCGGTGTGGGCTGTTATTACATCGCTTTACGCAGCGGTGCTTGCTCTTGCGCTTACCGGGGTCGTCTGTTTCATTGGTTCATTCCTTGTTTTTACACAGAATTTTGCGTCCGGTATTCTGATGGTTGCCGCCGCCGCGATATGTATTGGCTTTGGCGTATTGGCGTTTGTGGGCGTAACAAATCTCTCGGTTTTGCTCATTCGGTTTTCAAAATGGTTTCTGCGAAGTATTAAATCTCTGTTTATCTTGAAAGATACAAAAGGGGGTAGTGTTAATGAAACAGCGTAACAAGATGTTGCAGTACATCGGCGCGGGATGCATTCTGGTTGGTGTTTTTTTTGCTGTAATAGCCTTTGCTTTGGGCGGATTTCACCTAAAAGGATTTCAAACAGGGTTACCTTATGAAGAAAAGTCATATCACTACAGTTTGGAAAAGGTCAAAACGATCAACATCAAGGATCGGTATAGCGGCATAAAACTGATCGCCTCGGATAGCAATCAAATTCATATAGCCACCCTAGAGAATGAACAGGAGTATTATGATGTTCATCTTTCCGCAGGCGGAGAACTGGTTATCGAACAAAAGGTCAACAAACAGTGGTATGACTACATAGGCATTAACATTGGATCTGTAGATCAAACCATTCACATGGAGGTGCCGTATGGATTTGAAGGGGAAATAAACGCATCGTCGGGCAGCGGGGATATCGATATCACACAGCTAGAGCAGATAAGTGGGGTTGCGATAAACAGCAAATCCGGCGACATAAGAGTGAACAGTCTTACCGCTCAAAATCAGGTTTCAATCAACACAAAAAGCGGCAAAGTGAAATTGGATAATGTCACTTCTGGTGGCGATATGACGGTTGAAACCAGTTCAGGTGATATCAAAGTCACATCGGTTAACGCAGGGGGAACGCTTTCGGTAGATACGAAGAGCGGAAAAACAGAACTCGATGAGGGTGCGGCAAAAGAAGACTTTATCGTCAGGACATTATCGGGCGATACCAATGTAAGCGCCGTACAGGTGGGTAACCACATCTCCATTAAAGCGAGCAGCGCCGCCTTGTTTTTAGACAAGGCGCAAGCAAATGGGGATATTACCATTGAAACCAAATCCGGGGACATTCGGTTTCAGGCGTTAAACGTCGGTAATTTAAGTCTCACTTCTTCAAGCGGCGCAGTAAATGGCAGTATTAACGACAAGCGTGAGAATTACACAATAAACGCAACGTCAAAAAGCGGCCGAGTCCGTGTTCCCGAGTCTGCCGGCGGGAGCAAACGACTGGATGTTACAACAAAATCTGGAGACATCAATATCGATTTCTTATACTGAGTATGTAAGAAAGTAGCGCGGGGAACGTCCAGTAACCCCGCGCTGTTTTTATGTAAAATCATTCAATTAGTTCCGGTTTCATATTGCTCTTCTGCGCTTTACAACAAAACAAACCTGCCCTATAATAGTATTACCCTGCCCACAGCTTGGGTATAGGGAACTTATTTATGTTACAATCGAAGCCGCACATCAGCGGGGAATGGGGCAATGTATGCTGATATACGAAGAACTCAAGCAGCGGTTAACAAGCTTTGCAAATGAGCTTGCCGACCTTGCCGACGCACTGTCTTTAGACAAAACCAGAAATGAGATTACGTACATGGAGGAGCAGACCATGGCGCCCGGCTTCTGGGACGACCCGTCCCAGTCACAGAAGGTGCTGCAAGCAATCGCCCAGAGCAAGGCGAAGGTGACGGGCTACGAGCGGCTTAAAACCGATTATGACGATACACTCACCTTAATAGAGCTTGCCGACGAAAGCGAGGATGAGTCGCTTTACAACGAGGCGGTGCAGGGTGTAGACGCGTTCGAGAACGCGCTTTCCGCGGCGCGGCTTGCAACACTGCTTACGGGCGAGTACGACGGCAGCAATGCCATCCTTGCCTTTCACGCGGGGGCAGGCGGAACCGAGGCGCAGGACTGGGCGCAGATGCTCTACCGCATGTATACCCGTTGGGCGGAGCGCCACGGCTTTCGCTACAAGATACTCGATTACCTTGACGGCGAGGAGGCGGGCTTAAAGAGCGCCTCTATCCTCATCGAGGGCACAAACGCCTACGGCTACCTTAAAAGCGAGGCGGGCGTGCACCGTCTGGTGCGCATCTCGCCGTTTGATTCCTCGGGGCGCAGGCACACCTCGTTTGCGTCGCTCGAGGTCATGCCCGAGATCGGCGAGGACTTTGACATTCAAATCAACGATGAGGACCTGCGGGTGGACACCTACCGTGCCAGCGGCGCGGGCGGTCAGCACGTCAACAAGACCGAGTCTGCCATCCGTATTACCCATCTGCCCACCGGGGTTGTGGTTGCCTGCCAGCAGGAGCGCAGTCAGCGCCAGAATCGCGAAACGGCGATGACGATGCTTAAATCAAAGCTTATCGAGATTAAAGAGCGCGAGCACTATGAAAAGATAGAGGACATCAAGGGCGTGCAGAAGGAGATTGCGTGGGGCAGCCAGATTCGCTCCTATGTGTTTATGCCCTACACCCTTGCAAAGGATCACCGCACAGGCTTTGAGTCGGGTAATATCAATGCCGTGATGGACGGCGAAATAGACGGCTTCATTAACGCCTATCTCAAGGCAAAGAGCGCGGGCGGTCAATAAACAATCTGCTTTTAGCGTAGATTACACCGCATACCGTTGGATATGTTTTATAGGGGATTATGACGAGGATGGATAAACAGGGGAAAAAAGGCGCGGTAAAGGCCGCACTGAAGGCATCCTTTCCTGTGATGCTTGGCTATGTGTTTGTGGGCATCGCGTTTGGGCTATTGATGAATGAAAAGGGCTACGGCGTGCTGTGGGCGCTCTTGATGAGCGTTACGGTATACGCGGGCTCCATGCAGTTTATTGCAATCAACTTCTTTTCGGGTGCGTTTACGTTGTGGCAGGTGGCTGTTATGACACTTGCCGTTAATCTGCGGCATGTGTTCTATGGGCTTTCAATGCTTGAGCGGTTTAAGGGCATGGGGCGAATAAAGCCGTACATGATATTTTCGCTAACCGACGAGACCTACTCGCTGCTCTGCTCCGCGAGGGTGCCCGAGGGGGTAAAGCCGCAGCGTTTTTTCTTTTTGGTCTCGCTGTTTGACCAGTGCTACTGGGTTTTGGGCAGCGTCATCGGTTCGCTTGCGGGTTCACTCATCCGCTTTAATACGAAGGGTATCGATTTTGCGATGACCGCACTGTTTTTGGTCATCTGCACCGAGCAGTGGCTCGACTATCCCTCCCGCGTTCCGGCGGTTATCGGCGCGTGCGCTGGTGTGGGGATGCTATTATTCTTAGGTGCCGACCGGTTTATCATCCCCGCAATGCTTGTATCGGTACTGGTGCTGATGCTCCTGCGGCGCAGGCTGGGACATAAAACAAACCCCGAAGGTACGGAAATATCTGAGTGCTGAGCTTACTACAATACATAACATAGCAAAGGCAGGAAAACCGGAATGACAATCTCTGCACTGCAGTCGCTTTTCATTATCCTTGTCGTGGCTGCCGTTACCTTTTTAACTCGCCTTGCGCCCTTTGCGCTGTTTACCAACGGCAGACCGACCCCAAAATCGATTCTCTATCTGGGAAGCGTCCTGCCGCCGACGATTATGGCGATTCTCGTCGTGTACTGTATGCGTACAGTAGAGGTCGCCGCATTCCCGTTTGGGCTACCCGAGCTGATTGCCTCGGTGTGTGTGGTTGCCCTGCACCTGTGGCGGCGCAATACGCTGCTTAGTATCCTCACAGGCACGGTAGTATATATGATATTGGTGCAGCTTGTGTTTGTTTAAGCACGGTACGCTCATGCCATAGCGCCCCCCCGGCGGTTCGCACAAGAACGCGAGCAGTCGGGGGTGTTTGTATACCTATACAATTTAAAAGTCAAGCGTTGCGTTTTTTAAACCTCATATACCCGTCAATACTCATACATGGCAAAACCGAAAACAGCTGTAGCTACAATAAAAAGGCAAGATGATTTTGTACCATCGTGCCTTTTAATGATTTACTGCAATGTGCATTGGTTCGAGTACAATATCGACTAACGGTCGGTTCTGACCGAAAAACTCACCGAGTGATGCGTTAAATCATGCTTTCGGAGCAATAATAGAGTTACTATGATTGTTAGGTGGGGTTTTCGATGCTGGCGGTAATTATGGCAGGCGGAGCGGGTAGCCGCTTAAAGCCGTTGACCTGCACAAAGCCAAAGCCGATGGCAAGGCTGTGTGGGCGACCAATTCTGGAATACATCCTGGATCTTCTTGACCAAAACGGCGTTACCGAGGCACGGGTGACATTGGGGTACCTGCCTAGTTGTGTAACCGACCACTTTGCAGACGGGCAGTACAAAGGGGTCACGCTTCGGTTTGTGACCGAACAGCATCCGTTGGGTACGGCAGGCGGGGTAAAAAACGCAGCAAATGACGTGGAGGAGGATATTCTCGTAATAAGCGGCGACGCGATGTGCGACTTTAATCTCGCCGAGATCCTGCGTTTTCATACAGAGAATCAGGCGGACGCTACCCTTGTGGTCAAACGGGTAACTGACCCACGAGAATACGGTCTGGTCAATGTCAACGAGCAGGACCACACCGTTGCGGGCTTTGTGGAAAAGCCCTGCTATGCGCAGGTGGTAAGCGACCTTGCCAATACCGGCGTATATGTGCTCTCGCCCAAGGCGATAGCCCACGTGCCGGATGACAGTCCCTTTGATTTTGCCAAGGATCTCTTTCCGCTAATGCTAAAAAACGGTGAGCGGGTGCTTGCCTGTGAGGAAATGGGCTATTGGTGTGACGTCGGAGACCTCGACACCCTAAGGCAATGCGCGGCGGATATGCTCTCGGGTCGGGTTAAGTGCAGCATCGACGCGGCGCTGATAGACGGTGTGTACTATAAAGACCCTAAGGACGCGCAGCGCATTGCCGTAAATCCGCCCGCCTATGTGGGGGCGGGGGTAACGGTTGGTCAAGGCTGCCGAGTCGGAGAGGGCAGTGTCATCGACGACGGCGCCTGTATTGGGCAGCGTGCGGTGGTTATGGGCAGCTTAATCGGCACGGGTGCGGTGTTGGGCGACGATGTTCATGTACGGGGCTGTGTGGTTTGCGAGGGTGCCGTCATTGAAAACAGCGCGCGATTATTTGAAGGCTCTGCGATTGGGGCAAAGGCGGTGGTGGGCAACCGCGCACTGGTAGAGCCGGGCGTAAAGGTGTGGCCCAAAAAATATGTGAAAAGCGACAGCGTGCTGCGCGAGCATATGCGAACCGGCACCCTTGGGCGCGAGCTGTTTGACGATGAGGGCGTATGCATCGAGTCCCCCGGCGAGATGACCCCTGCCATGTGCGCCAGACTTGGCGGCGCCATTGGCACCGTCATGAAGCAGGGGGTGTGCGGTGTCTCGCATATGGGCAGGGCAGGGCGCGCGCTATGCGATGCATTCGGCGCAGGCATCCGTCAAACAGGCTGCTCGGTGTGGGATTTCGGCGAGTGTATCGAGCCGCAGGGGGTGTTTTCGTCGGTGCACTGCAAGGTAAAGCTAGGTGCGCACATTGAAGCGGGGCGCATTCGTCTTTTCGGCGCGGACGGCTTAACCCTAAAGCGTGGTGTCGAGCGGGAGATTGAGCTTTGCATGCTTCGCGCGGAGGTGAAGAACGCGGCGTTTGAGGAGTACGGCAAGCTAAACCGAATGGAAGCGGTCGCTCTGCTTTACCCAGCGTATTTAAAGGATTATTGTCGTGAAGAACTTACGGGCATGACGGTTTCCATCGCGTGTAAAAACGTGCTGCTCAAGCGCGTGCTTCACGTAGTGCTCGATGATCTCGGGTGCAGCCTGTCCAGAGCGGGTAGGCTTAGGCTTCATATCTCGGATGATGGACAAAGAATCAGCGCGTCCCACAACGGCGGAGCGCGTGTGTCGGATGAGCGGGTGTTTGTTCTGCTAGCCGAGCACGAGCTCTCTATCGGTAACAACCTTGCCGTGCGTTACGACGCGCCGCGGGTGCTTGATTATATTGCCGAGGATTACGGAAGAACCGTAATGCGGTATCTGTCCTGTCCCGCCGACGACAGCGACCGCAGGGCGCGCTTCATCGCCAAGAACCAGCCGTGGGTACGCGACGGGCTGGCAAGAGCCGTTATGCTGCTCTCTTTAATTAAAAAGACCGGCAAAAGCCTGTATGAACTGTGCGACGCCCTGCCCGCGTTTGACGGCGTCACCCGTATCGTCCCCTTAAGTCAAAACCCCTGTGAGGTAATGCGCCGCATTGGGGGAACAGCGGGGCACGGCACAATCGGCGAAGGGCTTGTGGTTCCTTACAAAGGTGGCTCGGTGCTCGTGCGTCCGCTCAAACGTGGCGGTGGCGTGCGTATCTTTGCCGAGGCGGCAAACTACGAAATTGCGCGGGAGCTATGCGGTGGGTTCGAGAAGATGATAAAGGGGTTTGAACACGACAAGGGCAGGTAGCAATCGCCGCAGAACAAATGCGGCATATACAGGCTGTAAATTTACGGCTTGACACCATTCGCAATTCCGTTTACAATCTAACTAACGTATTTGTTCGTGGGATTATTCTGCAGGTTTGCAACAGTGCATGATGTACGGGTTGTTACGACGACGCATGAGCGCGTGTGAGAAACCGTGTAATCACAGCTTTGTTTTATGCTCTATGCACAAGCGAGCGGCGCTTTGGAAGAAGGCTGTATGTCCGGTAGTACAGCTTTTTCGGCTGCTCGTGGATTTGCAAAACCGTGTGGATCAATCGATTATTGTCAGTGTTTTGGCGCGCCCATCCGGCGCACCGAGCGGGAATTTCTTTGCGCAAACGGGAGCATTCTGCCTGTTTGCGGGTGTGTCCTGCATCATAAAAGGTTGCAATAATAGATATGAACGGATACCTGCCTGTTTCTTTTTACAGTGACGGCGGTGTACGGGCGAGAGGATTTGTCTCCTGTGTACCCGGTTATGGTGTGCAGGAGCTTTGTCGCCGTATACCACGCCTCTTTAAGTATAAACAGACAGGTTTGTTTTTGGTATATTGCCGTGTTTTTGAAAAAGACGCTGCAAAAACAGTACATACTACATTATTTTAATTCCTGCCGCCATGTCGCGACAGGAATCAGGAGGTTATCTACTTTTGAGTCAAGAAAACAAGGAAACGAAAGAACCAAACAAGACGTTTGGCAGGAAGAATACGAATCCAAGGAAAGCGCAGCAATACGGTGCGCAATTAGGGGAGCCTAAGGCAGAGACCAAGGCTGACCCCAAGACCGAACCCAAACAAAAGCAAAACAATGCCCCGCAGCAGGCAGACGGTAGCAAGCCTACTAGGTCAAGGCGCGGCGGCAGAAGACGCCCGTCCGCTGCAGCCACCGCAGCCGCGGCGGCTGCTAAGACCGAGCAGACGGCAAAGCAGGAGCAGCAGGCAGACAGTAAGACCGAAAAGTCTTCAAGGCAAGGTCGCAAAACGCCGGTTAAGATTATACCGCTGGGCGGTCTGGGCGAGATCGGTAAGAATATGACGGTGTACGAGTGCGGCAACGATATGTTTATCGTGGACTGCGGTCTTGCATTCCCCGACGATGAGATGCTGGGTGTCGACATTGTTTTGCCGGATTACACCTATATCGAAAAGAATCTGGATAAGCTGCGTGGCGTAGTCATTACCCACGGGCACGAGGATCACATCGGCGGTCTGCCTTACTTTTTAAAACGCTTTAACGTGCCGGTATACGGTACCCGCCTGACAGTGGGGCTTATCGAGGGCAAGCTCAAGGAGCATAACCTGCTCGGCAAGCGCACCCTAAATGTGGTTAAGCCGCGTCAGACCGTGAAACTGGGCTGCATGTCGGTGGAGTTTATCCGCGTAAACCACTCTATCCCCGACGCGGTTGCCTTTGCCATCCACACCCCCGCCGGTGTTATCATCCAAACCGGCGACTTTAAGATTGACTACACTCCTATTGAGGGCGATATTATCGACCTTGCGCGGTTTGGAGAACTCGGCAGCAAGGGCGTGCTTGCCCTGCTGTCCGATTCCACCAACGCCGAACGCCCGGGCAGCGCCTTGAGCGAGAAGAAGGTGGGCGAATCGTTTGAAATGCTGTTTGCTAAGGCGGGACAGCGGCGCATGATTATCGCGTCGTTTGCGTCGAATATCCACCGCATCCAGCAGATGATTGATATGGCGGTGCGTTGCGGACGAAAGGTAGCAGTCTCGGGTCGCAGCATGATAAACGTCACCGCAAAGGCGATGGAGCTCGGCTACCTAAACGTACCCGAAGGGGTGCTCATCGACATCGAGATGATTAAGCGCTACCCCGACGATAAGCTCGTCATCGTAACAACGGGCAGCCAGGGCGAACCGATGGCGGCGTTGTCGCGCATGGCGGCGGGCGATCACCGAAACGTTGCCATTAACGCAAACGATTTTATCATCATCTCCGCCACCCCAATTCCGGGCAACGAAAAGACGGTGGGGCGTGTGGTCAACGATCTGATGAAGCTGGGCGCAGAGGTTATCTACGAAAAGATGTACGAGGCGCATGTGTCGGGGCACGGTTGTCAAGACGAGCTGCGCCTGATGATGGGGCTTACAAAACCCAAATTCTTTATGCCGGTACACGGCGAGTATAAACACCTGAAAAAGCACGCAGGCATCGCCGAGAGCATGGGTATCCCCCACGAAAATATCATCATTGCCGACATCGGCAAGGTGGTGGAGACCGACGCTGTAGAGATGAAGATAACGGGTACCGTGCCCGCCGGTCGTGTTTTGGTGGATGGACTGGGTGTGGGCGATGTGGGCAGCATTGTGCTTCGCGACCGCAAGCACCTTTCGGAGGACGGTCTAATTGTCGTAGTGCTTGCAATCGAAAAGCGCAGCGGCAAGGTGGTTTCGGGTCCGGACATCGTATCGCGTGGCTTTGTGTACGTCCGTGAAGCGGAGGTGCTCATAGACGAGGCGCGCTCGATGGTCAGAAATGCGTTAGCCCAGTGTGAAGAAAAAGAAATCCGTGAATGGGGACAGATTAAAACCAAGGTGAGGGACGCTTTAAGCGATTATGTATACCGCGCAACCAAGCGTAGCCCGATGATTCTTCCTATTATCATGGAGGTATAAGAAAAACAATACTCAATTATTCTGCGCGGACAGCTAAGCTGTCCGCGCACTGCTTGTTTGCGGGCATTTTGTTAGAAACAAACTATAATATGGGTTCGGTTAATTTTGCATTAATTTTATTAAAGCTATGGTTTTATTTGTACAAACTTAGTATAATGAAAGAATATATGGCGTCATTATCGATGCGCTAGCGCCAGAAGAAAGGTTGTGGGGATTATAAAAAAGAAGATATGGTTTTTTAAACCCATTATTGTGCTCACCTTTGTTCTGTGTGTATGGATGTGTTTGATGACCCTGATTACCAGACAGTTTACGCTGTTTTACGCCGAGGCGGCACTTACGCTGCTGCTGGCGGCCTATGCACTGTATCGGTATAAAAAGATACAGCGCGATCTGTACCACGTGGTTGACAAGGTGCTTAACCGCCTGAATGTGTCAAGCGAACAGTCTCTCAACGCCCTGCCAGTGCCGCTTATCGTGCTGCGTGAGAAGGGCGAGATTATCTGGTACAACGAGCTGTTTCAAAAGCTTGTACTTGACGGACAGGTGCTACACGGCATGCAGTTTGACCGCGTCTTTTCGGATATCGACATCGATGCCGCGTGCACCCAAAGCGGGGTTAACATCTCGTACGGCAGGCACTGTTTTACGGGTTTTGCCACCCGAATTGAGGACAAAAACGGTACGCTCATTGCCATGCAGTGGGTGGAAAACACCGAGCTTAAGGAGATTGCGCAGGAATATTACGAATCCCGCCAGTCGATTATGCTCATTATTGTAGACAACTACGAGGAGCTGACCCAAAACGCCAAGGAGAGCGAGAAGGTACAGCTTGCGGGTGAGATTGACCATACCATCGAGGCGTTTTTGGCGCAGACCAGCGGGCTTCTTGTCCGCACCGGACGCGACAAATTTACCGTCGCCATCGAAGAGCGGTACCTGCGCGAGATGATTGAACGGCGGTTTGATATCCTTGATCAGGTACGCCAAATTATGGTGGGCGGGCGTCTTAACGCGACCCTCTCCATCGGCGTTGGACGCGGCGGCAAGAATCTGCGCGAGTCCGAGCAGTATGCGCGTCAAGCACTTGATATGGCACTGGGGCGTGGCGGCGACCAGGTGGCGGTTAAGACATCGGGCGGCTATGAGTTTTTTGGCGGCATGTCAAAGGGCATAGAGAAGCGCACCAAGGTAAAAACCCGCATTATGGCGGCGGCGCTCTCCGAGCTAATAGAAACCAGCGAGAACTGCATTGTTATGGGGCACCGGTTTGCGGACCTTGACAGCTTTGGCGCGGCGATGGGTCTACTACATTCCATTCGCTTAATGGGCAAGCCCGCCGTGATGGCAATCGACAGGGAAAAGAACCTGGTGCACAGCTATATCGCCTTAATGGAAGAAAACGGCCTGCACGACGCGTTTGTCCCCCCGGACGATGCGCTGCTGATGGTGAATAAACGCACACTTCTGATTATAGTAGACACCCATATGCCTTCGATGCTCGAGTCGGAGGAAATATACAAGAACTGCAAAACGGTTGTTGTGGTAGACCACCACCGCAAGATGGTTGGGCATATCGACAACGCGGTCATCTTTTACCACGAGCCGTACGCCTCCTCCGCCTGTGAGATGGTAACCGAGCTGATTCAGTATTTCGGCGAGCAGGTTAAGGTGGGTAAACTGACTGCGGAGGCACTGCTTGCGGGCATAACGCTTGACACCAAGAACTTCGTTCTAAAAACTGGCGTGCGTACCTTCGAAGCAGCGGCATATCTGCGTCGTCTGGGCGCCGACACCGTTTCGGTCAAGAGGATGTTTGCAAACTCAATGGAGACATACCAGCTTAAAACAAAGATTGTATCGTCCGCCAAGGTTTACAAGGGCTGTGCCATTGCCGTTAGCGAAGAACAGTCGGATGATATGCGCATCGCGGCGCCGCAGGCGGCGGATGAGCTGTTGTCCATTAACGGTGTGAACGCGTCGTTTGCGCTGTACCGGGTTAAGGACACCGTTACCATCTCTGCGCGGTCACTTGGCAGCATAAACGTACAGGTGATTATGGAGCGCATGGGCGGCGGCGGTCATCTGACCATGGCGGGAACCTATATCGAAGGCAAAACGCTTGCCGAGACGGTGGAGGATTTGATGCGCAACATCGACCGCTATCATGAGCAGACCCCCACACTGCCACAATAAGGTGTGACCAAATAGATTGTACCTTGAAGGGAAGGATAGGATAATATGAAAGTAGTACTCAAACAGGACGTTAAGGGAAGCGGTAAAAAAGGCGAGCTCGTCAATGTATCGGACGGCTACGCGCGCAATTTTCTTCTGCCAAGAGGTCTTGCGGTCGAGGCCAGCGCACAGGTATTAAACGATATTAAGCTGAAGGCCGAGGCAAAAGAGTTCCACCTTGCACAGGAGAAAAAGACGGCGGAGGATGCCAAGGCAGCCATCGAAGGCAAAAGCGTAAAGTTATTTGCCAAGGGCGGCACCGAGGGCAGATTGTTCGGCTCGGTAACCGCAAAAGAGGTTAGCGAGACCATCTCCAAGCAGTTTGGGGTAGAGATAGACAAGCGCAAGGTGTCACTTGAAAGCGACATCAAGGCATTTGGCACCTACACGGCGGAGGTTCGCCTATACACGGGCGTTGTCGCAAAGGTGTTTGTAGTAGTAAGCGAGGCGTAATGCCTTTTGGCTCAAAACCCGATGGAAGGGCGGTAGACGGTGAACAGCTACAGTGAAACAACCTATGGGCAGCGTGCGCCCTTTAATATTGAGGCGGAGCAGTCGGTGCTGGGCGCCATTATCATTGACCAGACCTGCCTGACCACCGTTCTTGACTTTGTCAAGGCGGATTGCTTTTACCGTCCGCAGCATCAGGAGCTTTTCTCCTGTATGGTGCGGATGTTTGCCGCGGGCAGAAACATCGACTTCATTACCCTGCTTGAAGAAGCGGTAACCGAAAAGATATTCGAAACCCCCGAGGATGCAAAGCTGTACCTTGCTCAGCTTGCTCAGATTGTGCCCACCACCTCAAACATCGAGGCTTACGCCTCGATTGTGCAGGAGAAATACTACATCCGCCGCTTGATGGACACAGCAAGGGAGATTATCGACGAAGCGGGTGAGGGCGGGTACGAGGCGCGCGAGCTTTTGGATGCCGCGGAGCAGCGTATCTACGAGATTCGGCAGGGCAAGGACTCAAAAGGTCTTGTTCGCATTGAGGACGCGATTATCGAGGCGTACGACCGCCTGCAGAAGATTGCGGGTGAGGATCGCAACCGCTATCTTGGTCTTCGTAGCGGGTTTTCGGCGCTAGATAGCGTCATCTACGGTCTAAATAAATCAGACCTGATTCTGCTTGCGGGGCGTCCCGGTATGGGTAAGACGAGCTTTGCGCTCAACATCATGCAAAACGTCGCTGCCACATCCGGCAAGCGGGTTGTTGTGTTTTCGCTCGAGATGTCGGCGGAGCAGCTCACCACGAGGTTGATGAGCGCCTCCGCCAGAATCCCCAGCGGAGAATTTCGCACCGGCAACATGACGGGCGCGCAGTGGCAGGACCTGGCTAAGGCGTCCCAAATGCTCGCCATGTACCCAATTCTGATAGACGACTCCTCGGGCATTACCGTGCCCGAGATGAAGGCACGCCTGCGTAGAGTTAAGGACCTGGGGCTGGTCGTAATCGATTACCTGCAGCTGATGAGCACCGGCAGAAAGTCCGACAACCGCGTCCAGGAGGTCTCGGAGCTTACCCGTTCGCTGAAGATTATGGCAAAGGAACTGGATATTCCTGTGCTGGTCTGCTCGCAGCTTTCGCGCGGACCCGATTCCCGTGCCGACCACCGCCCCGTGCTCAGCGACCTGCGCGATTCCGGCTCGATTGAGCAGGATGCCGATATTGTGTTGTTTTTGTACCGCGAGGCGTACTATAACGATAAGGACGAGGGCGCCGACCGCAACATCGCCGAGTGTATTGTGGCTAAAAACCGCCACGGTGAAACCGAGTCGGTCAAGCTGCACTGGGACGGCAAGTTCACCCAATTCAGCACACTGGAGAATTACCGTGATGGAGGCTAAAGCAAGCAGTGCGATTTCCCGTTTTACTATGCTTAACCACGGCGACGCCGTTGTGGTTGGGGTATCGGGCGGCGCGGATTCCATGGCGCTTTTGCATCTGCTATACACCTTAACACCCGAATACGACCTAAAGCTAATCGTGTGTCATGTCAACCACGGCATCCGGGGGGAGGAAGCCCTGCGCGACGAGCGACTGGTTACCGATTACTGCGCACAGCTTGGCATTGCCTGCGAAGCGGTACATGTCGATGTACCCGCACTTGCTCAGCAAAAAGGGCTTTCGATTGAGGAATGCGGGCGGGGTGTCCGTTACGAGACGTTTGAGAGGCTTGCAAGACCCTCCGGCGCGAAGATTGCGACGGCGCACACGCTGTCCGACAGTCTAGAGACCATGCTGTTTCATCTGGCGCGCGGTACCGGGCTAAGGGGACTATGCGGTATTCCGCCGGTGCGCGGCAATATCATCCGCCCGCTGATCGATGTGACGCGGGAGGAGGTAGAGGGCTACTGCGCCCGCCACAACATCCCGTATATTACAGACAGCACAAACCTCCTGCCCGATTATACCCGCAACCGCATCCGTGGGGAGGTTGTCCCGCCGCTGCTTTCGATTCACCCAGCAGGCGCACAGGCGATTGGGCGCACCATAAACGCCATCCGAGAGGACGAGCGGTATCTGTCCGAACTGGCGGATGAGGCTTTAAGGCAGAGTGTGCTTTTTGACGGATTTGACGCAGCAAGGCTCTGCTCTTTGCCCTCGCCGCTGCGTGCTAGAGCCGTCGCGTCCATCCTCAGGCAACACAACGTTTCGGTGCGTGCGGGCTTTATTGAAAAACTGTCTTTGATGCTGTGCGAGGAAAAGGCGGCAATCACCCTGACGGCAGGGGTAAGTGCAAGGATAGAGCGCGGTGTTTTGCGCATAGAGCGGCAGTGTAATGCGGACTTACCCGATTATCTTGTGCCGCTTTCTGAGGGCGTGTGCTCCTTATTTGATAAGACGCAGGTCGAAGTGAAGACGATGCGGGATTTGGACGAAGATTGTTTAAAAAAAATTCACCCAAAGCTATTAAAAAACATGCTCGATTATGATAGTATTATAGGAACAGCCTATTTTCGCCCCCGCCGCGAGGGGGATTCTATCCGCCTATTCGGACGCGGCTGCACAAAAAAGCTTAAAAAGCTGATGAACGAGCAGGGCGTTATACCTGCCCAGCGCGCATATGTTCCCGTTTTGGCGGACGAGCAGGGCGTAATCTGGGTGCACGGCTTCGGCTGTGCCGAGCGCGTGGCTCCTTCGCCCCAAACTAGGAGTGTTACTGTCATCGCTATACACAGCGAGGCATAGCTTAATAACTTCGCTTATCGGAGGAAACAATGAAAGAGGATATTCTCAAGATTCTCATTACCGAGCAGGAGATTGCCGTAAGGGTGCAGGAACTGGGCGAGCGGATTAGTGAGGATTACCGTGACAAAAACCTGCTTCTCATCAGTGTGTTAAAGGGTTCGGTCGCGTTTATGGCGGACCTGATGCGCGCCATTGACGTGAATGCCCGCATTGACTTTATGTCGGTATCCAGCTACGGTGCCGGCACGCGTTCCAGCGGCGTAGTAAAGATTGTCAAGGATCTTGATATGCCCATCGCCGGGTTTGATGTGCTGATTGTCGAAGATATTTTAGACAGCGGCATGACCCTTTCGTACATCTCGGAGCTGCTCCAAGCAAGAGACCCAGCAAGCATTCGCATCTGCACACTCCTTGATAAGCCGGAGCGCAGAAAGGCGGACATCACGGCGGACTATATCGGCTTTGAGGTTCCCGACGAGTTTGTGGTTGGCTATGGTCTTGATTTTGACGAGAAGTACCGCAATCTACCCTACGTCGGCATCTTAAAACCCGAAGTATACAGCGGATGATTTCAGACCCGCAGCGGATGAAACATTTATTCGATACTGGGATATAATTGCCGCGTTTATGCACAATAATGTTAGTGCCTCCACAGCTTTTTCATATAGGTTGCTGCGGCCGCCCAAGCGCGGAAAATCACGCGGCTTGCTAACAAAGCTGTGACTATTTACAGCAAGGAGTGGTGAACATGGGTGACAACAAAAAGCGCAAACAGATAATCGGCTATGTGCTGACCCTGTTGCTCTTAATTTCGGTCGTCTATTTCTTTATGACATTGCAGGCGCCGAAATCCGAGACGAAATATTACGAGATACTACAATACTTCTACCGAAATGAGGTGGAGGAATATAGATTGGATCTGGGCTCGGGCAACCTGGATATGAAGGTGAAGGGTAGGAGCGAGTCTATCATCTACACAGTGCCCAACGTAAACCTCTTTTTAGAGGACACGATGGATTACGTTCGGGCATATAATCAGCAAAACCCGGACGCACCGATTAAAATCGATTACAAAAAGATAGAAGAGATTCCCGGCTGGGTATCTATCCTGCCATCGATTCTGCTTATCGTGGTCATGGTTGGCTTCTGGATCTACATGATGCGCGGCGCGGCGGGCGGCGGCAAGATGAACACGTTTGGCAAGGCAAAGGTGAAGCATCAGTCCGACAGCCGCAAGACCACGTTTGCCGACGTAGCGGGTGCAGATGAAGAGAAGGAAGAGCTCAAGGAAATTGTTGAGTTTTTGCGTAGCCCGCAAAAATACAACGACCTTGGCGCACGCATCCCCAAGGGCGTGCTGCTGATGGGTCCTCCCGGAACAGGTAAAACCCTGATTGCACGCGCCGTAGCGGGCGAGGCGGGCGTACCGTTTTTCTCGATTTCTGGTTCCGATTTTGTCGAGATGTTCGTCGGTGTCGGTGCATCCCGTGTGCGTGACCTGTTTGAGCAGGCGAAGAAGGAAGCCCCCAGCATTGTGTTTATCGATGAGATTGACGCAGTGGGTCGTCATCGCGGCGCCGGTCTTGGCGGCGGTCATGACGAGCGCGAGCAGACCTTAAACCAGCTGCTGGTTGAGATGGACGGCTTTGGCGCAAACTCTGGTGTTATCGTCATTGCGGCAACCAACCGCTACGATATCCTTGACCCCGCACTGCTTCGTCCCGGGCGCTTTGACCGCCGCATCGTGGTAAACACCCCCGACGTGCGCGGTAGAGAAGACATTCTAAAGGTGCATACCCGCAACAAGCCGCTCGCACCCGACGTAAACCTTTCGGTTATTGCAAAAACCACGGCGGGCTTTACTGGTGCGGACCTTGAAAACCTGTGTAACGAGGCGGCACTGCTTACGGCGCGCAGGGGCAAGCACGCGATTACGATGCTTGAGATAGAGGAAGCGACCATCAAGGTTGTGGTAGGTCCCGAAAAGCGTTCCCGTGTCATTAGCGAAAAATCAAAGAAGATTACCGCGTACCATGAGGCGGGTCATGCCATCATCAGCAACTTTTGCCCCACACAGGACCCCGTACACCAGATTTCCATCATTCCGCGCGGTATGGCGGGTGGCTTTACCATGAGCTTACCCACCGAGGACAAGAGCTATGTGCTTAAAAACGACATGCTCGAAGAGATTGTCGTGCTCCTCGGCGGTCGCGTTGCCGAAAAGCTGGTGCTTGATGATATCTCCACTGGTGCGTCCAACGATCTGGAGCGCGCCACCAAGATAGCCAAGGCGATGATTACGCGCTACGGCTTTAGCGAGAACCTAGGACCAGTCGTATATGGTCACGCGCAGGAGGAGGTCTTCCTTGGGCGCGACTTTAACAACGCCCGCGATTACTCCGAGGCGGTCGCCTCCGAGATCGACACCGAGATGCGCAAGATTATTGACATCGCCTACAAGCGCGCCAAGGAGATACTCGGTGAACACATGGAAAAGCTGCACGAGCTTGTACGATATCTGCTTGCCTGTGAAAAGATGGACGGAGAAGACTTTAAGCGCTTTATGTCCGGCGAGCTGGATGTAGACGCGGAGATTGCCAAGTGGAACATCGACCACGCCGAAGAAAAACGCATGGCCGAAGAGCTGCTGAAAAAGGCTACCGAAATGGGCGTAGGCAAGAAACCCACTGCTGTTAATGAGAACAATCAGGAGGACACCACTCCCGTTCCTCCGGCGGACAATCATAACGAGCAGTAGTCAATTACAACCTGATAGCAAAAAGACCTGCCGGGAAGCCCCCGACAGGTCTTTATCTGTGTTTGATACGTGTGTATTATGGGGAAATTTACTTTTAACATTTACAAGCAATTGTAGGTGGTTTATAATGGGCATGACAGCTTGCTGCAATACCAAACCTTGTATCAGTCCACGGTACCGATAGCACAGGCTGTATGAACGGAGTGACATAGATGGTCGAAAAAGCAAGCCTAGAAGACCTTGTCGAGATTCTGCAGGTGCAAAAGCAAGCCTTTTATCGTGTTGGCGTCGTGGAGCAAAACGACCGCCTGCCGCCGCTTGTTCAAACCCTGCGAGAGGTTGAAGCGGAGTTTGGCCGCCGCGTGTTTTTAAAGTATACACTAGACGGCAGAATAGTCGGTTCTGTCCGTGCGCATTTGGATGAAAGCGGGGTTTGCCAGATTGGCAAACTCGTTGTATTGCCCGAGTATCAGTGCAGGGGTATAGGAGCCGCTCTGATGGAAGCAATCGAGCGCGAGTTTAACCGAAGTAACGGCTATGAGCTGTTTACGGGCTCTATTCATGAAAAGACAGTCGCGTTTTACCATCGTTTGGGCTACCAAACCACCAGCAAAACGGTGATGAGTGGTGTGTGCATGGAGTTTATGAAGAAAGCAATAAAAGAACCCCTTACGTAGCGTACTATATTAGTAAATGGAGGACATTTGAATGAGGACAACAATTGCACGCGTGTTTTTTGGTCTACTTGTAATTCTTCTTGGAGTTGGCTTGCTGGGTCAGGCACTCGGCTGGTGGCTGTTTATCGGCTTTGAGGGCTGGTGGACGATGTTTTTAATCATCCCTGCCGTGTTTATGATTATTGCCTACGGTCTGCGCTTTTGGAACGTACTGTTACTATGTGTTGGTACGCTGCTTCTATTAAAGGAGCAGCAGATTATCACACAGGGGATGGTGGGACCCATCATCCTTGCAGGGCTAATCATCCTACTTGGTCTGCGCATTGCGTTTGGCAACCGCTTTCAAACAGTAAAGCCGGTATCGGGCTTTTCAACGATGCCTCCCGTTCATTCTGGTCAGGCGGACACTTCCTCCAATCCGGAATACAACATTGTGTTTGGCAGCATTAAGGTGAAAAACGTATCCCCCAACTTCACCGGCGCAAAGGTCTCCGCGGTATTCAGTTACGCGGAGGTTGACCTGACCGAGATTGCCATTGCCGGCGACGTTATCATCGAGACCAGCGCAGCGTTTGGCGGGGTAAGGATATACGCGCCCAGAAACTATCGTCTTAAGGTGGAATGCTCCTCCGCGTTTGGCGGCTGCGATAACCGTGCTGCGGTGCCCACCGATCCGTCTCTGCCCCTTGTACTCATCAAGGCAAGCACCGCGTTTGGCGGAACAGAGATAAGATGACCGTACATAGATACTAATAAATATAAAGGCAATCACCAGGAGGAATAGTAACACGATGGCAAAAAGAACCCAAAGCTACGACAACGACAGCATCTCGTCGCTCAAGGGCGCCGACAGGGTACGCAAGCGCCCGTCGGTTATCTTTGGCTCCGACGGATTGGAGGGGTGTCAGCATTCGTTCTTTGAGATACTCTCCAACTCCATCGACGAGGCGCGCGAGGGCTTTGGCGATAAGATTATTGTAACGGTGTACCGCGACGGCTCCCTTGATGTGGAGGATTTCGGGCGCGGTATTCCGGTAGACTACAATCAGCGCGAAGAGCGCTACAACTGGGAACTGGTGTTCTGCGAGCTGTACGCGGGCGGTAAATACAACACAAACTCTGGCGAAAGCTACGAGTACTCGCTGGGTCTTAACGGGCTTGGTCTGTGCGCGACGCAATACGCGTCGGAGTATATGGATGTAGAGATATTCCGTGACGGCTATAAATACTCGCTGCGGTTTGAGCACGGCGAGAACGTCGGCGCGCTCAAAAAGGAGGATGCCTCCCGCAAAAAGACGGGCTCGCGCATCAAATGGCGCCCCGACCTACAAGTATTCACCGACATCTATATACCAAGGGAATACTTCGAGCAGGCCATCAAGCGTCAGGCGGTGGTCAACGCGGGGTTGCTGTTTATACTCCGCTTTGAAGAAGAAAAGGGCTTTACCGCCACGGAATATATTTACGAGAACGGGATAACCGACTATGTGCAGGAGCTTTCGGGCACCGACAGCCTTACCCCCGTGCAGTTTTGGCAGACGGAACGCCGCGGTCGCGATCGAGAAGACAGACCCGAATACAAGGTGAAGCTTTCGGTTGCATTGTGCTTTTCTAACCGCGTCAAGGTAACCGAATACTACCACAACTCAAGCCATTTGGAGTACGGCGGATCGCCCGAAAAGGCGGTGCGCTACGCCACGGTGTATCAGATTGACGCGCTCTTAAAGCAGGGCGGTAAGTACCTGAAGAACGAGAGCAAGATAACCTATGCCGATGTAGACGATTGCCTCGTGCTCGTATCCAACTCGTTTTCGACCATCACCTCCTACGAAAACCAGACCAAAAAGGCAATTACCAACAAGTTTATCTATGAGGCGATGTCCGACTTCTTAAAGCATCAGCTTGAGGTATATTTTATCGAGAACCCCGACGATGCCCAGCGCATTGCCGAGCAGGTGCTTATCAACAAGCGCAGCCGTGAGAATGCCGAAAAAACCAGACTGAATCTCAAGAAAAAACTCGCGGGTTCTTTGGATATCTCCAATCGCGTGCAGAAGTTTGTGGACTGCCGCACCCGCGACACCTCCCGCCGTGAAATCTACATCGTGGAGGGCGATTCTGCGCTGGGCGCGTGCAAGCTTGCGCGCGACTCGGAGTTTCAGGCGATTATCCCCGTGCGCGGCAAGATACTAAACTGCCTTAAGGCGGAGTACGACAAGATATTTAAAAACGAGATTATCACCGACATCATCAAGGTGCTCGGCTGCGGCGTAGAGGTGCACTCCAAGGCAAACAAGGAGCTGTCTTCGTTTGATTTAGAGGGCTTGCGCTGGAACAAGGTTGTCATCTGTACCGATGCGGACGTGGACGGCTACCAAATTCGCACCCTGATTCTGACCATGCTGTTCCGCCTGACCCCCACGCTGATTGAAAAGGGGTTTGTCTACATCGCCGAGTCGCCGTTGTTTGAAATCACCACAAAGGACATGACCTACTTTGCCTATACCGAACGTGAAAAACAGCAGATTATTGATACGCTAGGCGATAAAAAGTATACGCTGCAACGCTCCAAGGGTCTTGGCGAGAACGAGCCGGATATGATGTGGATGACCACCATGAATCCACAAAGCCGACGGCTGATTAAGGTAACCCCCGACCTTGCGGAAAAGACGCTTGCGACCTTTGATCTTTTGTTGGGCGACAACCTGGCGGGGCGAAAGGATTTTATCGCCGAGAACGGTCACCTTTATATCGACGCGGCGGATGTGTCATGACAAAAGAGCTTTTACTTGCGGTTTGCCTGCTGCCTGCCGTGTTTATGCTTCACGACTTTGAAGAGATTGTGTTAATGCAGCCATGGCTTATAAATAATTCATCCCGCATCAAGGCACGGTTTCCGCGCCTTGCCAAGCACATCAATCACGCG